>REEF01000344.1 GCA_007695205.1 Planctomycetaceae bacterium | reverse complement strand
ACGTGAACGAATGGTAGCCGGCACACTCCGTGTGCCGTCCGCAGTTTACGGCACACGGAGTGTGCCTTTGTTGGGGAGAAAACAATGCGAGGTATCTGGTCTGACTTGCGAGCCGGGGCAACGGGGCTGGTGTGCCATGCGGCCGTGGCGCTGGCCATCGCGTCGTCGCTGTCGGCGCAAATGGTTCCGGAAAGCGGTCCTATGTTCGCTCCGCCGGATCGCCAGTTGCTGCGCATGTTGGATTCCTCCCGCGAACTGCTCGACCGGGGGCGCTACTCCGAGGCCGTTCGACGACTGACCACGATCCTGGACGCGAAGGATGACTATTTCTTCATGGCGGCGAACCAGGCAGACGAACCGAATGCTGGCCGTCAATATCGGAGTGTCAAGAACGAAGCGAGAAGCGTTTTGGGCAGCATGCCGCCAGCCGCTCAAGAGGCGTACGAATTGCAGTTCGGCGCAGTCGCTCGTAAACTGCTGGACGACGCCTTGGCGGAAAGGGATATCGAGCGAACATTTGAGGTACAACGGCGTTACTTCGGCAGCACTGCCGGCTACGAGGCAACGTATCTGTTGGGCTACGAATCTTTGAATCAAGGCCGGTTCTTGACGGCGATACGACACTTCCAAACACTCCAGTCCAGCAGTGCGGCGGAGCGGTACGAGCCGGAACTGTCGCTGAAGCTGGCGATCTGTTGGCAGTGGGCGGGCGAGCCGGCTCAAGCGCAGGCAGTGCTGGTCGAGTTGCAGCAGCGATTTCCCCGGGCCCGATTTACGGTCGGCGGGCGATCCGTGGAACTGTTTCGGCGCTCGGAGGACGCGCTCGATTGGCTGCGGAACATCGCCGGTGAGCCTCCGGCGGAGAATGGGTCGCCGAGCGCAGCGTGGACCATGTTTCGCCACGATCCGGCTCGTCAAGGTCGCGGCAGCGGCAAGCCCGCCCTGTTCACGCAACCGGTCTGGCGCCAGGCGGCCTCCGACCGTCTCGAACTGGCGCTGGCACTGCAGGCTCAGCGGGATGAATTCTTTCGAGGTGCGAAAGTAGCCGTCCCCTCCCTGACGCCGTTAGCCGTCGATGACATCGTCGTGATGCGTACCGCGCAGCGGCTGGTAGCGGTTGATTTCAAGACCGGCAAACGGCTTTGGCAAGTCGACCAGCCTGTGCCGATATCCGGTGCTGCGACGCCGGCCGGGTCGGATGATTCCCGCTTCTCGTATTGGGCCATGCTGAAACAACGTTTGTGGCTGGACCTGTCCTACGGTTCGATCAGTAGCGACGGCCGCGCCGTGTTCGTGCTGGAGCGCAGCGGCGCGCTTTCCAAGAAGCAAGAGGAAGACCTGGCTCTCCAGCAGCGGGTAGCGCGACGTACGGTCGCCATCAAGCCGTACAACGTACTTTCGGCCTACGAGCTTCTCGGCCGCCCAGGTCAACGTCTTTGGTCGGTCGGCGGGGTGGGCGATGCGAAGCCACCGCTCGATCAGCTCGTGTTCCTGGGACCACCACTTCCGCTCGATGGGCAGTTATACGTCATCGCGGAAATCGCGGATGCCATCCATCTGGTCGCGTTCAGCCCGAGGTCGGGAGAGTTGCTCTGGTCCCAGCAGTTGGCATTGATCCCGCCGGACCGACTCGCTCGGCCACTGCATCGCATCCGCGGGATCAGCCCTTCGTTCGCCGCCGGGATCTTGATCTGTCCGACTGGCGTGGGCGCCATGGTCGCCGTCGACCACAGCACTCGCCGCCTGTTGTGGGCCCACGAGTATCGGGCCGCGCGGCCTGCGGGACCCATGATCGACCCGAGCGGAACTTGGACGGATTCGTGTGCCGTGATTTCCGGGCGACGCGTCCTGATCACGCCGGGGGAGAGTCTTCAGATGCACTGCCTGGATCTGATGGATGGAAGTCACCAATGGTCCCTCGACCGCGGCAACTTGGCTTTTCTCGCCTGCGTGGACCGTGGCGTGGCCGTCGTGGTAGGCGACCGGCAACTGACCGCCATCGAATTGAACACCGGGAGAGTCGCCGCTGGCTGGCCGCTGCAGTTGCCCGAAGGCAGCCTGCCCAGCGGGCGCGGCTATCACGCCGACGGCCAGTACTACTTGCCCTTGAATGTCTCGGGCGAAGGCGAAGTAGCAACGATCCAGCTCGATCCCCCCGCGATCATCCATCGCTCCCGGTGGCCTGATGGCGCGATTCCTGGCAACCTGATCTGTCATCGGGGACAGATCGTGTCGCAAAACGTGGACGGGCTCGAGTCCTTTCCCCTCTTTGGTGGAGAGTCGGATCGCGATTCCCTTGGAGGCCATCCCCCCAACCTCTGGTTTTCTTTGGGCATGGCTGTCTCGGTCACGATCTTTTCGGTGGAAAAAGCGACATCGGCTGTCGTATCCGCAATCGATTCGTTACAGCAAACATGGGGTTGTGGGATGCCCGGCCGCACCAGGCCGACAGACGAACAGGCTGCCTGCCAACGGATGGGCTCGGCGCAACGCATCATCCTCTCGGATGGACGCGGTGGTGATGTAGAGTTCGTCAAGATTTCTGCCGCCAAACCAGCAGGCCGTTGTCTTGGGCACAGGTACGATTACTTTTTCCAGCGATTGTCCTGTGTCCGGATCGATACAATGCACGCCACCGCCGCCGAATACCGCCACCCAGAGACGGCCTTCGGTGTCGATCGTCATGCCGTCAGGGACGCCCTTCTCGCCTGCGGGCAACCGAGCCAGGATTCGGCGTCCGCTGATTGTGCCCAAGTCGGGGGTCCAATCGAAAACATCAATCGCCTCGGTAAGCGAATCGATAAAGTAAAAGCGACCTCGGCGTTCGTCCCAACACAGGCCATTCGAAACGCGGATGCCGCGCAGCATCTCCGTCACCTGGAACCCCGGTTCGATGCGGTAAAGGCTGCCCGTCGGCTGGTCGCACCCCATCGTTCCCACCCAAAACCGTCCCAGCGGATCGCACTTGCCGTCGTTGAAACGGTTGACGATCGGTTTGTCCGCGGGCCAAGGCAGCGGCTCGGACGACCCGGTCTCCGGATCAAAAGCACACAAGCCTGACTCTTGAGCGAGGATGAGCCCGCCGCTGGCGCGAGGCACGACCGTGCCTGTCAATTCGCCCAACACGAACGACCGTTGCTCACCCGTGGCGGGCGTGTAGATGTGCAGACGGGGCGCGTTGATGTCGACCCAATACAAGGAATCGTTCCACCAAATCGGTCCCTCGCCCAACTCGGATCGAATCTCCCATACAACCTCGCATTGAAGCATGATGCCCCTGTCTATTTTCATGAATCCTGCTACACCGTACAAACAGGCTGCCACAAAGACTGCACTTTCGGCGAACTTCGTCGCCTCGGTTCCGACGGCCTAGCAACTACGTTGCCCGTTACATCGCTGTAATCGTAGCTGGGGCGAACAACCCTGTCAAAGAAGTAAGCACCGTGCGAGAAATCACTGACGCACTTTCGGCCCCTCGCCCTGCCCTCTCCCCGGAGGGGCGAGGGGACATCGGACAGTTATTTCTCGAACGGTGCTAAACGGCCCGGCATCATGAACAGCAGGCTGAAGAACGGCAACCGGATGCAAATCTTGAACTGCCAGATAAGAAATTCTTTCAGGCCAGTTGACAGCATACCGTCGACCGCGTACCATGACAGAATTGTCAAGCTTGAGGATCCCAACATGCGTGTTCAAAATGCTCAAAATCGTATTGCACTTGCTCGGACCACGGTGACCGCTGCAGCGACCGAGCATCTTCGCGAGCAGATTGTTTGTGGGAGCGTGCCTCCTGGTGAGACGCTGCCTGAAACGCGAGTCGGCGAGATGCTGGGCGTCAGTCGCGCACCGATCCGCGAAGCACTCACCTTGCTGGAACGGGAGGGGTTGGTCGAATTCGACCGGCGCGGGACGGCACGGGTTTGCGAGTTTGAACTGGAAGACGTTCGGGAATTGGGGCTGATGCGGATGGTGCTGGAACCTGCCGGCACTCGTCTTGCCGCCGAACGTCGGGCGGAGACCGGGCTCGACGCGATCGAGAAAAACCTTCATGCCTTGAAGAAGGTCAGCCGGCTGGAGGACGTCACCCGGCTGGACCTGGATTTCCACCGTCTGATATTTGCCGCAGCAGGCAACAAGCGACTCATGC
>REEF01001057.1 GCA_007695205.1 Planctomycetaceae bacterium | reverse complement strand
AGTTCGGGTTGCGGATGGCCGTTTAAGTACACGGTTACTTGGCTTTCGTCGCGGACCAGTACGACATGGTGCCAGGTGCGAAGATTCAGCGGCGTGCTTCCCGTTAATGCCGGCTGGTTCCCGTGGGCAAAACGAAGGACCCCGCCCGCGTCTGCGCCGGTCAACCAAAGTCGATCGCCCAACACCGAATCGTCATCGGCGTCGGCCACGGCAAAGATGGTACCGGTCACTTCGCGTGCGTCGATCGGCAATCCGTTCCACAGCCACAGTGCGATGCTCCAGCGCGGCGGCAAAGGTCCGGTATCGGCGGTCATCCGCCCGCCCGCGAAATGGACAGCGCGCCGCGGGGTCTGTTCTGCAAACGGAAGATCGGACGGCCCTCGCCCTGGCAGGTAGAAAGCCACACCGGGCTCGTAACGCCCCGTATGCTGGTTTCCCGAGGCATCCCGTGCAGCCCAGTCGCTCATTTCGTCCATCGGCCAAAAGGCGAGCGGCGCGTGATCGCGTACCGCTTGGACATAGGCATCGTCAGGGATCTTTCGATCGGCGCGGGGACGCCCTGCGACTTCTTCCAACAATTCCAGCAGGGTGTCGACAAGGATCGGTTCGGCGTCGATCTGCAGCCCGGCCGTGCGCGCCGGCCATGTGGTGTAGCCGCCCAAGGCAAATTGTTCGGGCGGCGGGATGTAACCGGCCGCCCCATTGGCCACCGTGACGTTGAACGTGGGTACCAGGGGGCTTTGGGCTTTGATCTTCAGCCCGGTGAGACCATAGACCTCGTTCGGCAGCGCCGTGATCCCCAACTGGCCGATTCGAACCGCCTGCAACGTCAATTCCAGTTCGGGCCGCTCGTGCAAATGGATCGCTTCCAATGCGTAGACTTCCGGCCGATCGCGCGGAAGTCGCTGTTCAGCCTGCAGACGGTCGGCCACTTGGCGGGCAGCGTCCAGGCGTTGCGGCTCCGGTTGTCGCCGGTTCAACCGCACCCGCCGTTCGGCCATCGCCAGCGACACATGATCGTGATGCTCGATCTGTGCATAGGCCTCGGCAGCCAGTTCTACGACGGCTTCGGTGTACCCGTCCAAGCCCGGATCGTTTCGCGGGCGGGCATAGTCCATCCACATGCTATCCCCGCTGGTTCCCTGCGACATCATTCCAACCAGCGGTCGATCCGATCCATCCACGCCGATCCGTGCCGCCAAGGCATCGCCAAAACGTCCGCAAAAATCGGCCGAGATGGCCGGGGCGCCCTTGTAGTGCAGGGCAAAATTCGCCAGCACCCCGATCGGCTGACCCTCAATGCTCTGTACCGACAGCAGCGATAGATCGGGGTCTGCCGGGCCTGCGGGGCCGACATGATCGGTGCTCTGATACCCCGGGTGCATCATCGCGCGGACATTGCGTTGGCCAAACGGATCCTGGCCCATGCGGTCCGGGCGGAAGATCCAGCGGCGGCAGTGATTGAAGGCGTACGCCTTGACCACCGTCCATCCGACGCGTGCCGGTTGGAGCGATTCGGCGGCCTGTTGGATGCTGCGGGCGATCAGACCGGGAAGAACCGCCGTGTACTGCGGATCGGCGCGGCTACCCAAGCAGGCCATCACCGACGGAGCCGAATGCGTGTGCGTGGCGGCGATCAACATCTGCGATAGGGGAATGCCCGTCGCGGCATGAGCCAACCTTTTGGCCTCGTCGACCAGTTCCTGTTCCATCATCAGGTTATCGACCACGACGACGGCCAGACGGAGCGATCCGTCGTCCAGCACCAACGCCCGGGACATCAAGGGGTCATGAACCCGGTCCGCCTGACGTTCCAAGAAGCCGCCATTGACGATCACCGGCAGCTTCGTGGGCGTAATGTCCACTGCGGCGGCGCCGGCGCGAAAAACGGGGGCGGTGTCGTCCGCTACTCCTGTCGTTGCGACGAACGATAGGATCAGAAAGCACAATCGAGCCAAAACCTTCATCAGAGGAAGCTCCCGGCGGTAAAGATTCGTCTTTTGGGGAAAACAGTGCGGTGATCGATCAAGGTGCCCGTCGCGGTCGTCTCACTTCTTCGATCGCTTCTTGTCCTTGGATTTACCCTTCTTCTTGCCTTGATCTTTGTCTTTTTTCTTGCCCTTCTTTTTGTCCTTCTTCGATTTCATTTCGGCCGGCTGCTCTTTGCACAGCCGCGTGCACTTGTTGTCAACACAAAGCGGGCATTTCATCGGAGTCAAATTCCTAACTCGTAAAACCGTTCTGCGTTGTCGTGGAACAGTTTTTGTTGTTGCTCGAAAGGTCGATCGGCCACGATTTGTTTGAGGGCCTGGACCCATTGGGCCAGGGAAGCACCCAACGTGCAGACGGGCCAATCGCTGGCGAACATCACGCGATCCGGCCCGAATTGGTCCAGGCAATGGTTCACGATCGGAGCCAGATCGTCCGGTTGCCAGTCGTCGGGGGTGACTCGAGCGATGATCCCCGAGATTTTGCATACCACATTCTTTCGCTTGGCGATTTCGGCCAGATCACGACGCCACTGCTCGCGCTGCCGGATCGTCGATTCTTCCTTCGACGTTTCCCCGCGGTACCACTGGACATTGGCATTGCCGCAATGGTCCAGCACAAAGCGAGTCTCGGGGCACAGATCCGCCAGTCGGGCGCCGTCCAACAGTTCGTTGGGCCGCATGCACAAATCGAAGCACATCTGCAAATCACCCAACCGTTTCATGCTGCGAACAAACGCGGGTTGCAAGCAGAACCCAGCTGGGGTACCGGCGTGCAGGATCTGGCGAACGCCTTTGATGTAAGGGTTGCCCGCATACGGGCGGATGTAGTCGTCAAACCCCGGCTCGGCAGGCCTTCCCGAAATCACGGCGGCCACCGTCGGATGATCGTCGCTACGGCATAATTCCAAGACGTATTCGGCTTCCTCACGCTGCTGATCCGGATCGACGGCGACTTCCATGTACACGGCCTTGACGACTTGCAGGCCGCGAGTGGCCTGAAGATAGTCGGCGGTCAGGAAACTCCGATTCAGCTTGGGGTTCCCCCGGACCCAGGGCAAGCGGAACAGGTCCAGATCCCACAGGTGCTGGTGCGTGTCGATGATCGGCAATTTCGAGGCATCTTCGATGGCCGAGTCGGCAGCGGGAGTTGTTTTCGTGCACGTGGCGGCGATCGCTGCTGCGCTCATTGCAGCCGACTGCCGCAAAAAACCACGCCGCGAGGTTCTGGGGCAAATATCGTTTTTGTTTTGCATCCGACGACTCCTTCTTTGGCGAGCACACGGGAGGCTTACTCGAATCCGCGAGGGACGATTTGTTCCAGCGTCTTGCGTTCGGTGGCATGCCGCTCGGCAGATTTGCCCTCAGCCGGGTACCCGATCGGCAGCAGCACCATCGGTTCCACGTGGCTGGGCAGATCCAGCACTTGGGCACAGCGGTAGGCGTCGAACGCACAAATCCAGCACGTACCCAACCCAATTTCAGCCGCAGCCAGCGTCATGTGATCGACGGCGATGGCCACATCGGTGTCGGCATGCCCTTTGCCATCGCGGCGCCGCCAGGCCTGCTGGTGGTCCCCACAGGCCACGATCAACACGGGCGCTTTGGAAAGCGGCACCCAGTCCGGGGCAATTCGGGCAATCTGCTGGCGGTCCCGCAGGATCACGAACTGGAAGGGCTGTAGGTTACAGGCCGTCGGTGCGACTCGGGCAGCCTCCAACACATACAGCAGTTTTTCCTGCTCGATCGGCCGATCCTCGAATTGGCGGACCGAACATCGCTGTTTCATCAGGTCCAGGACTTGCATAGATCGGACTCCTTAACAATCAGCAATTACCGTCACCGACGGTTGAGGTTGCTCTATTGCGCGATCGCTGTCAACCCACGCGAAACCGTGGATGCCCTTCGACGGGTCGCATGCCGCGTTCGATCGCCAGTTGGCTGAGCGCCGTGTCGATCATGGCGACGGCGGGAAACACGTTCTTGGCATCTTCGGCGGGCCCGTACAGTACGAAATCGCCACCGATCGCCACCGTCGAGGCAATGGCGGCCGCGATGCAGGGGTGATAGGCATGGTCGCCCATCTTGGTCTTCAAGCCCTTCCACATGGCGATCGCGTTGTGCACGCCGCCGCCCGCCGGCAATCTGAATTCATCTTTGACG
>REEF01001032.1 GCA_007695205.1 Planctomycetaceae bacterium | reverse complement strand
GATGACTGCGTTCGGTCGCTAGGGCATCCTGGACAGCCGCTTCCAGACGCCGCTGCTGCCAGGTGAAAAAATCGTATCGCTCAGCGCGGCGGAGCAGTTCCGGGGGACCGGGACCGTTCAGCCGTCCCACGTCCCAGGGATGAACCAGATACAGCATCCGCCACGCCTCGCGCAGGTGGAGGATGTGTGCGGGGCGAGCCGTCGGATCGGTCAAATCGCTGTGCTGCGCCACCAGGCGATCTGCCAGGACCGGTAGTTGCTGCTGGAAATGTCGAAGGTTTTCGCCCAGTTCGCGGCACGCGGTCCAGTACGCCAGCGAGCCCCCATCGGTGTTGGCCAGTCGGCGTGAAGCTGCCAGAATTTCGGAGAATGGTCCGGCCTGGAATTGCCGTCCGCCCACGATCTGCAGCCAGCGTCCGTACAACTCGGAAATCTGCCCCAGCCGGCGAAGTTGGGCGTCGCGACTGGTCGTCCTGGACGATTCGGTCTCGTCCATCGGCTCCCAACGGTTGCTCTCCCCGTTCCATGCGGCCGAATGCAGTAGGCTTCGCTGCAATTCGCTGCGCACCCGCCGCAGCTCGGGCAACCGGCTGGCCGAGGGATGATCGAGCAGATCGACGGCTTGGGCCAGTTCGTCCAGCAGAGAATGGGCGGCCATCAGATCGACAGCCTCGCCGGTCGGTGTGGACAGCGACTGGATCGCCGCGCGAAACCAGTCGGGGAATTGGAACAGGAGCGTCTCGACCGCCTGCTGCACCGCTTCGACCTCGGTATGGATGGCAATCGCTTGTTCGTATTGGGCCTCGGCCCGGGCCAAAATCGAATCGGCGTGATCTGCATCCGCAGCCCGAATGCCACTCAATAAGCCGCGCTCGCCCTGCAGACGTAAACGGTCGGCACGTTCGATCGTCGGCCAAGTCCAAACCCCCGTGTTCCACGAGGCTGCGGCGGCTTTCTCGGCAGCGCGGGCCACTCGTAATGCTTGTCGCACGCTCGGCCAACTCAACTCAGACCGGCTGCCCAACTCCCTGGCGAGACGGCACTCGACATAGACGTCCAAGTCGTCTGGCAGTTCGCCGATCCACTCCGCGAACATCGCTGCCGTCTCTTCGGCAACGACGGCATCGAATCCCATGATCGCCTGGTCCACCTCAGACGGCACAGGACGGTCAAGCTGCTCAGCCAAGGCCTCTTCCATGGCTAAAGAATGCGGGGTGAAAACGGGCTCGGATCCACCAGCCCATCGTTTGAGTTCGGCGACCAGATCCAGTCGCCCGAAACGTGGCGGCTGCCGCCCTGCGGCCAAATCGTCCAACTGCAGCACCAGCCGCCGCAATTCGTCCAGCGCCGCCGCATCGGGCGATGCCTGGTCCGCACCGCCAGCGATCTCCAAGCTCCTCAGACGGTCGTGCAAGGCTCGCCAAAGATGGGGCGCCCGTCGGCGCGGTTGCAGGGGCGATTCGGCCAGCGTCTGGTAGAGCGACCAGCCAAGGCTGACAAGTTCCGGCGCCGTTGCGGTCTTGGGAGAAACCGTCGCCACTGCCGGCTGCAGCGAGGGCGTGGCTTCGTCTGCACTGTCTTCGGGCGAAGTCTGCGGCGCCTGTTCCGCAGCGGATGGTACCACCGAGGGCGCTGCGTTCTCGTTCTCGACAGGCTCTGCCGATGGCTGGTTCGCCAGCCCCAGTCCATCTGGTAGACGCGAATTGGCAAGAGTTACCTCGCCCAGGTCCAGCGTGGGTGGGGCAACCGGGGCGACTAGTGGATAGATCGTCGTAGGTGTCACGGGTCCACCACCCCAGATGATTTGCGGAACCTGCCGGCGCCAGACAGCCGGCGCCTTGGCGGCCAGTTGGCCACGGACATAGTCCGCCAACTCACCGAGATCGACCAGGCGGTCCCCATTCCGGTCGGCCTGCCCGCGCAGGCCCTCGGCGACAAGCGTGGCCAACGCCGATCTGCGCGATTCGGGCAAATCCTGGGCGCTCTCCAACTCGGAATGCGAAACAAGCATCCACAGACTCGAGTCGCCCGTGTCCTGAACCTGCGACTGGATCTGCTGCGGCGAGCACTCAGCAAAGATTCCCAAACGTGGAGCATGCACCGTACGTCCGCCGTCCAAAAAGATCACCTTCGACCGGGCGGGGCTGCGGCGGACGCGATCCAAGACGCGGGCCAGAGGGTAACGTCCCGACCGTTCATCCGCCGGATCGAAATCGCCGCATAGCAAGTGAACCTGCCCGTCGATCGTGACCAGTTGAGCCCGGAGCCAAACCAACAGAATGTCCCTGGGCTTGATCTCGCGTTGCTCCAGCCGGTCAAATTGATCGTCCAGCGATCTCACCGAGGCCAACACACCCGCTCCATCGGTCGGGGCATCGGCATCCAGCAGTTCGAGATGGGGCAATCGCAGCAAGGCCAGATCTTCCCCGGGCGCAGCTGCGGCACGCAGTTCCGCTTCGACATACGGCGCCGCGGCAAACAACAGATGGACGCGGGGATGTAAAAACGGCTGCAGCAACAGATAGACGAACAGCCCCCCGACGCTCGAGACCAGCACCAAAGGCAGCAGACGATGTTTCAACCACCACCTGGTGCGGCTCCGTCCGTCGACCGGTCTCCATGCATGTCTTTTCATGATCGCTGCAAGATAAACGTAAATGGTCTGGCGGCAACCGGCCCTCGTCCTACGACGTGGACGTTAGCGATTCCGGTGCAGCCCCCTCCTTGAGCGTCTGCTGATGGACTACCTGATTCAGCCGACTGATCCAGCCGGTTTCGCTGCAAACCAGATAAATCGCTTCGTCGCAGGCGTACCAGTGTATCGGTGCGGGTCCCTGCGGAACTGCCCGGACCAGGAAATCTCGCCCCGAGGCATCCATCAGGGACTGTTCCAACTCCGGCGAAGGACATCCGAGGACGATGAACACAGGGGTCGACCGCAACGAGATCCCGTTGCTACGCAAGGCCCGCACCCCGGCATCCCAAGCCCGGTCGATGTCCGGAAATCGAGATTGGTACCGGATCAGCCAAAAACGCAACGCCCAGTATAACGTCAGCGGAGTCACCACGACCAAGGCGATCACCGTGCCCATTCGCGACCACGACATGGCGTGCCGCCACGGCACGTGGATCGGATTCAGAAAATACACAGTCCAAGCGACCAGAACCAGGACCAAGAGAAACCAAAACAGTGCCCAGGCGGCTCGTCCCGGCAGAGAAAGTCCGCGGAACGGCGCGAGCAGAAAACCGCCACGAGAACGTTTTGGGGCAGGCGCTGCTTCCGCGTCACTCATCGTCCAAACCTCATGTTCCTACGTTCTGGCGAATCGCCAGCAACCAGACCACCGCCGCCATCGCAGTCATCACCGCCAACACCCAACACCAGACAGAAAACGCACGCGTGGTCAAAAGCTCGGCGCCCCCAAGTTCTCGTGTGGGTTTGGAGAGTTCGGGCCGGCCCTGCCCTAAACGGATCGATAATGCCGTCTGACGCGCCCAAGATTCCAGGTCGGGTGGGAAACCATGAGCCTCGATGAATGCGTCACTCACCTCCGGATCGCGATACAACCCACGGAATCCCAGCATCATGCAAAGATAGAAGACTTCCAAGGCATCCCGCTGCGGAAGCGAAGATGCTTCCCGGGCCAGCACGAAGAAGTTCTCGTAACAGAGCCGCGTATTAAAGAGTTCTACCTCCAGTACGTTATTGCTCCACCACTCCGCTCCCTTCCACGGGGAATCCACCAACACCTCGTCCACCCAAGCGACGATTGCGTAGCTGGCCAGTTCCCATTCTCGCCCAGCGCCTAACACGGCTTGAGCGTGTTCGAGCAATCCGCGGATCAGCAACTGCTCGTCGCGCGGGTCCGGCTGAGCCCCATGATGAATGCGGTTTAACAAGTCCAACACATGCCGGAAAATGGGATCGACGGCTCGAGCGAAGCGAGGTGTCATGATTCAGTGAACCATCCGCGATGGTTGCATTCCATTTGGGGGCATTCAACAGAAACGACAGCCGTCATTATGCCCCCAGCCACGCCCGCTGTCAAACAGTCGCTTCTAAATCGCAAGGATCCCCCCATGTGCATTATTTTATATCCCAGAAAGACTCCAAAGCTGGCAATGTTCCGGTTCAGCCCGTCAAGGTCAATATGTCCGATCC
>REEF01000497.1 GCA_007695205.1 Planctomycetaceae bacterium | reverse complement strand
AAAACGCTCTCTCCGAAAACGACTCCCGACCCCTTCTGCAAAACGCCACACTAATCCATATGCCGATGCTAACCGCATTGCATCGCCAGCCAAATCGCTGCATGATGATCCGATGTGTGAAATCCGCCCAAACCATCCCGCAGAAGACCAGCACAGCCCACCAATCGTCGAGCGGTCGACGATCGAAGCGGTGCTTGGGCCGCTGGCCCAAGCCTGGCCGCCCGATTGCTGGCGGGACGTGACCACGATCGCAGCCGTTTCGGGTGGCCCGGACAGCGTGGCCCTGCTACGCGCCATGCTGGCCCTCCGACGACCGGGCGCCGGGCGAGTGATCGTCGCCCATTTTAATCACCGACTTCGCGGACAGGAATCGGACGATGACGAACGTTTCGTACGCCATTTGGCCGATCAGTGGGAGTTAGCGTGCGAAATCGGACGAGCCGACGTGCCCGACCAGCATCCCAAGCCGACCGATCGGCTTGGTTCCGAGGAAGCCGCTCGGATCGATCGGTACGCATTTCTCACCGAAGCAGCCGCGCGGCAAGGCGCTCGTTACGTGGCCACCGGTCACACGGCCGACGATCAAGCCGAAACCCTATTGCACCGCTTGGTTCGCGGGACAGGCATCCGTGGGCTGGCTGGGATCCAAAGACATCGCCAACTGCTGCACGGCGTCTCGTTGGTTCGCCCGTTTTTGCAGGTGCGTCGAGGGATGTTGATCGAATACCTGGCCGTGTTGGGCCAGGACTATCGCCAGGATTCCAGCAACCAGCATCCGCAATTCACCAGGAATCGAATCCGCCACGATCTGATCCCCCGCCTGGAATCGGAATACAATGCAGAATTAACCCCCGCACTGGGCCGTTTGGCAACCCTTGCAGACGAGGTTCAGCAATGGTTGGAGCAACAGGCTAGCGAATGGTTGTCGGCCAGTGCCTTGCGGGATAGCTGGGATCAGGCCGGGCCCGTCGATTTGGATTGTCGCGTTCTGCGCCAGGTACGCCCGCTGCTGGTCCGCGAGATGTTTGTCCAGATCTGGAAGTCACGCAACTGGCCGCGTCAGGCGATGACCTTCGAGAAATGGAACCAACTGGCCCGGATGGTGCACCAGGGGGTGCACGACTCCCAGCGTTGCCAGTCGATCTTCCCTGGCGGCATCATCGCTCGCCGAACGGGCGATCGTTTGACGCTCGACAAGCCCGACCAACCTTTGTGACACGCGATCCTCGTCGCCGGACTCATCGGATTCAAAGTCAGCCGTGCCGCAGATTGAACGGAAGCACCGACAGAGCAAATCTGGGGCTTTCTTGAAGGCCATGGACGACGGATTGGCGCGTCCGGCCCCAATGATAATAATATCATGATCGTCTTGTAATCCTTTCACTGTGAGTCACAACCATGCGTCTCAAATTGCTTGAATACTCCGAGCATTTAGGTGAGCCTGATGAGTGGACCGTGGAAGGGCTCACTCTTGGGAACGTGAACCTGCTAGTTGGTAAGAACGCGTCTGGGAAGAGCCGAATCCTGAATATCATCCACAATTCGGCGCGCGGAATCGCTGCTGGCCGTCCCTTTGCAAACGGGCATTTTTCGCTGGTATTCGACGACAATGGCAAGGAGAGCAGGTTCGAACTCGAAATTCGCGACAGCAGGATAGAACACGAACGGTTCAAGGTGGACGACGAAGTTCTCCTCGACCGCGGCACGGGTGGGGTGGGGACGATCTTTGCTGTCAAAGAAGACAAGCATATTGAGTTTCAGACACCCGAGAACCAGCCGGCCGTTATGACTCGACGCGACAGAATCCAGCACCCGTTTTTCGAGCCTTTGCATCAGTGGGCCGGTTCACTGTACTACTACGCATTCGGAACGTCACTGGGAAAAGACAGCTTTGCCGTATTCATCGAAGGTGGATTTGATGTCGATGCAAAGAACCCATCACAAGTCGTCGCCATTTTTCACAAGGGTCAAAAGGATTTCGGCGATCGTTTTGTAAATGCAGTCTGCGAGGACTTCCGAGCTGTTGGCTATTCTATCGACGAGGTGGGGCTTAGTCAGCCGCGGAACCTGAGGCTCCAACGTCCTGTACCGGGGGAACTGGCGGGAATCTACGTCAAAGAAGTCGACTTGCCCGGTCGTACCGACCAAAGTTCAATGTCTCAGGGGATGTTCCGGGCTCTCTCAATCATCGTTCAAGTGAACTACTCGGTTCTTTCTGACTCGCCGAGTTGTATTTTGATCGATGATATTGGCGAAGGACTGGACTATGATCGGTCTTGCAACCTGATTGACGTTTTGATGAAAAAGGCGGAAGACACATCGATACAACTGATCATGGCCACGAACGATCGCTTCGTAATGAATCGAGTACCGCTAGAAGCATGGTCTGTCGTCGATCGACAGGGTAGCCGCGTTAAGATTCGAAACTATGCGAATTCGAAAGAAATCTTCGACGACTTTAAGTTCACTGGGCTGAATAACTTCGATTTTCTTGCCTTCGATTATCTGCATGCGGGTTCAGCGAATGAATAAACTGGCGATCTTTACGGAAGGCCAGACCGAACAGATCTTTGCGGAATGGTTGGTTCTCTCGCTGGGCGACGTCGCGCAGGTCGCAATCCGTGTAGAACGCGTGATTGGCGGAAGGCGTGGTGAGGCACGTCGAATTACCGAGATCTCCGGTACAAGTGAAGGAGCAGGTCACGAGTTCTTCGTCCTGATCGTTGATTGCGGCCAAGACGAACGAGTCAAGTCCGATATTCTTGACCGCTATGACCGATTGATCTCCGCAGGCTACAAGCACATCATTGGAATCCGTGATCTGTTCCCGCATTCACGTGACGATGTCGGACGGATTCGGGACGGATTCGTATTCAAGTTGCCAGTCGAACCCGTAAAGCCCGCGTTGATTCTCGCAATCATGGAAGCCGAAGCTTGGTTTTTGGCTGAATACTCCCATTTTCCTCGCATCCATGCAGACTTGACGATCGACCGAATCCAACGCGAGCTTGGATTCGATCCGGTCAACGATGACATGCAACTCCGTGATCGTCCATCAAAAGACCTTGAAGACATTTACTTCCTGGAAACAATCAATTACCACAAGGCTCGTGCACATGTGGAACGTACGGTGAGTTGTCTCGATTTGGCCATCATGCAACATCAGGTCGCAACGAGGATTCATGACCTTGGCGATTTGGTGAAGCAGATCCAGACCTTTTTCAACGCACGGTGAGATTTTTACACGCGAATCGAAGGTTACCACCATGCGATGGGTGGCGTTTTCTGTCCTAGTAACGGTGATTTGGCCGGGGTCGGGCGCAGCGTCCGAGCCACCGCCCGGGTGACGCGACCCGCCGCAGGCGGCGGACGAAGATGACCCTAGTCCGATCGTCGAAATCGATTTGGATTGAGGCGTGGAAGCACGCGACCTGCCGAACCGGCTGAGGGTTCATAGAAAGCTGCGACCTGGATGATCGTCGCCAGCCTGGCGACATCGGCCACCTAGGATCTGGTGAGTTTTCCCAAAAAGCTGCAGAATTGCAAGACATCGCAACAGCAGGAACTGAAGTGCCGTTTTGAGCTCATGGCCCGTTTGACTGCCAGTTGTTCTTCCATTCGAAGGAAAGTGCAACGGCCAGAGGATTTGTGGTATACTTGATGTTTGCGAGGACTGGTTCCTGCCGGCCGAGCGGTTGAATGCCGCGTGATCGGCCGTTGGGAACCAGTCCTGTGCCTGATGGGCCATCCTGTTTTCTTCCGCACGAGAGATACCAACCTATGTCGAATTCCTACCAAACCACGCGTCGTCAGTTCTTTCACGGTGTGGCTGCTGCGGGGGCCGCCAGCATCCTGCTTCCGACGGCCGGCCGGGCCTTCGGGTACCAGTCACCCAATGACCGCCCGGTTTTCGCGACGATCGGCCTGCGAAATCAAGGCTGGGCCATCATGTCGAAGACGTTCAAGTTTGCCGATTTTGCGGCGCTGGCCGACGTCGATGCGAATGTGCTGGGGACCAACGTCGAAAGAACGCAGCAGAGACAGGGCAAGAAACCCGACGCTTACAAGGACTATCGGGAAATTCTGGATCGAAAAGACATCGATGCGGTTATGGTCGGCACACCCGACCATTGGCACACGAAGATCGTGATCGAAGCGATGCACGCGGGCAAAGACGTCT
>REEF01000452.1 GCA_007695205.1 Planctomycetaceae bacterium | reverse complement strand
CGAGCGGCGAGGATTTGGAGCCCATCGTTCGCCGCGAAGTAGGGACAAAAACCGGATCAAAGACATTGGTCTTGACACACGCAAATTGAACACCCCACTCCCGACCTCTTCCGGCGATTCCATCAAGAAATACCTATCCGGGTGCTTAGTGCGGGAAACAGGACTTGAACCTGCACGGGGTTAACCCCCACCAGGCCCTCAACCTGGCGCGTCTGCCAATTCCGCCATTCCCGCAGGCAATCTCGGTTAATCACGCAGAGATCTTGCTGATCCGGATTCGAGTGTAAATCTGTCGATGTCCGGTGCGGCGCCGCGAGTTCTTACGCCGTCGCAATTTTTGCACGAAAATCTTTTCGCCTTTGATCGGGCCCAGCACTTGGGCCGTCACGCGAGCACCATCGACCGTTGGCTGGCCTAGTTTCAGACCTTCTTCTCCGGATACTGCCAACACCTGTTCGAAGGTTAGTTCTTCGCCACTGGAGATCTCTCGATAATCGATCTCCAGTTCTTGACCTTCCTCCACTTTGTACTGTCGACCACCATCTGCAATAATCGCGTACATGCTTGTCACCTGGTACGGTAGAATGAACGTTGTCTGTTATCCAATACGGAACCCAGAATGCTGGTCCGTTTCACGATCGATGTTCGATTCGGGGATTTTAGTCAAGTTTGGTCCGTCTGTCGAGTCCCGATCGACAACCCAGGCGGAAAGGTTTCAGTCGGCCGTGTTCCAGGTAGACGGGATCGACATGAGCCATCGGATTGTAGAGAAGGGGAAAAAATGTACGACACGATGCGGAAGCATTTGTCCACCCAATTAGACGGTATTAAGGATGCTGGACTCTTCAAGTCAGAACGGATCATTGCGACTCCCCAGGATTCTCGGATTCGGGTGGGTAGCGGTGCCCCGGTTTTGAACCTTTGTGCGAATAATTATTTGGGTTTGGCGGGGCATCCCGAGGTGATTGCGGCGGCGCACGAAGCGTTGGACCGTTGGGGGTACGGGTTGGCGTCGGTGCGTTTCATCTGCGGAACTCAAGCGGTTCACAAGGAGTTGGAGGACAAGATCAGCGAGTTCCTTGGGACCGAGGACACGATCCTTTACAGTTCATGTTTCGACGCTAACGGGGGGTTGTTCGAGACGCTTTTGGGCCCCGAGGACGCCGTGATTTCGGACGAATTGAATCACGCCAGCATTATCGATGGGGTGCGACTGTGCAAAGCCGCGCGATTCCGATACGACAACAACGACATGGCGGACTTAGAAGCCTGTTTACAGGAGGCTTCCAAGGCTCGATTTCGCTTGATCGCCACCGACGGTGTCTTTTCGATGGATGGTTCGATCGCTGATCTGCCGGGAATTTGCGACTTGGCCGAAAAATACGACGCCCTGGTGATGGTCGATGATTCGCACGCGGTGGGGTTCATGGGGCCACTCGGGAGGGGCACCCCCGAGTATCACGGGGTGAGTCAGAGAATCGACATGATCACGGGAACGTTGGGCAAGGCGTTGGGCGGGGCCAGCGGCGGCTACACCAGTGGTCGGAAAGAGATCATCGAGCTGCTTCGCCAGCGATCGCGGCCGTACCTGTTTTCGAACACGTTGCCACCGCCGATCGTTGGAGCGGCGATCCGGGCGTTGGAACTGCTGTCACGTTCCACCGAGCTGCGCGACCGGCTGGAAGCCAACACGCGCCGGTTCCGCGATGGCATGGCAGGCAGTGGCTTCGAAATTCTTCCGGGCCAGCATCCGATCGTACCCATCATGTTGGGCGATGCGGCATTGGCCTCGCGGATGGCGGACGCGTTGTTGGACAAGGGCGTGTACGTGATCGGTTTTTCGTATCCGGTGGTGCCTAAAGGCAAGGCCCGGATTCGCACTCAGATCTCGGCGGCCCACACGTCGCACGATCTGGACTTTGCCATCGAGGCGTTCTGTCGGGTCAAGCAGGAGCTGGGACTGTGATGGTTGCATCTTGCAAGTTCAATCGCGTTTCCTATCGCGGCGGCGTGATCTGCTGGTTCTGCCTGATTGTTGGTGGAGTTAGCTTTGCGGGGTCGGTGGGTGCGGAGCTTGACCAGCCGCCGGAGAGCCACGGAGCGGTCGTTGCGGATGTCGATCGTTGGATCGCCGATTTGGGGGCTCAGCAGTTCGCCGTTCGCGAGCGTGCCCAAGCCGAACTCAAACGTCTGGGCCTGTCCGCCTTTGATTCTTTGCACGAGGCTCAGGACAGCGACGACATCGAGATCGCCATCCGCTCGCGCTATTTGCTGCGCAGTCTGGACTTGCGGTGGGCTCGCGACGACGACCCGCTTGCGGTTCGGGAATTCCTACAGGGCTATGGTGACAAGACGCTGACCGAACGCGGGAATCTGCTGGAGCAGCTTGCGGCGTTGGGCGATGGGCAGGGGATCGCCGCACTTTGCCGCATCGTGCGATTCGACGATTCCAACCTGTTATCGAAACGCGCCGTGTTGGCCATCTTGAAGCAAGCGGTGGCGGACGATGCAGTCACCGATCCGCAGATGGGTGACACGATCCTGCAGGAGCTTGGCCCCAGCCAACGCGCTGCAGCCGACTGGTTGCGTCGCCACGTCGAACACCAGGACGACCTGGAAGCACTTCTGGAGGTCTGGGAGCAGGTTGTGCGCGACGAACTGGAGACATTTCACATGACGCCGGAATTATCGGCGTCCGATATCGTTCGCGACCTGTTGCGATGGCAGGCGAATCTACTGGAACGTTTGGGACGGGGCGATCAGGCGCTGGCTGTCATCACCCGGACGATCGATCTGCTGGATGGGACTCGCGAGCAGTTATTGGAGACCGTGGAATGGTTGATCCAACGCGAAGCCTGGTCGCTGGTCGAGCAGGTTGCCGAGCGGTTTTCTGATCCGTTCAACGAATCGGCCATCCTGCTTTATCGACTGGCGGAAGCACAGCAGCATCAAGGACGCGAAGACCTGGCCGAACAGACGGCCGAACGGGCCTTGGGACGAAACGAGGGCAACCACCAGGAGCACATCCTGGCCGCCTATGCGTTGCAGGAACGCGGCCTGTTCGAATGGGCCGAGCGTGAGTACCAGTACGTCCTGCGGTTGGGGCCCGCCGGTTCGCAGCACGACTTGCGAGCTCGATTTTTGTTCTCGGAAATGCTGCATGATATGCAGCGCGATCTGGACGCGGCCCAAACGTTGCAAGCCGCCGTCGATGCGATGGACGGCGATCCGAACATCGCCCACCTGGCGCGACGCATGGGCCGCGAACCGGGCAGCATCCGGTCGCGGATGAGCTACTTCTACGGCGAAGACCTTCGTCGACGGCAGCAGTTCGACGAACAACGCCGGCGATTGGAACAGGGAGCCGAGGCGGATCCGACCGACGCTGACCTGCTGATCGCCATGTACCGAGCCTCGCGCTCCGACCCGCAGTGGCACGACAAGACACGCGAGTTGATCGCCAGTGCCGTCGAAAGCTTCCGCCAGCAAATCCGCACCGGCCAGCAAGCCGTTGCCGCCGCACAGAACGAAGAATTGCGTGCCATCTACAATCGGCAGCTCGCCGGATCCAAAAACCAGTTGGCTTGGTTGGTCAGCAACACCGAAGGCGACTTCGACGAAGCCTTGCGATGCAGTCAGCGATCCCTGGAACTGCGCCCTGCGACGGCAGCCTATCTGGATACGCTCGGCCGTTGCTACTTTGCCAAAGGCCAGTACGAGCAAGCGGTCCGAGTCCAACGGCAGGCCGTCCAATTGGAACCCTTTTCGGGACAGATTCGTCGCCAGCTCGAACTGTTCAAAACGACCTGGAAAGAATCACGCGAAACGGCCGACGATACCGAAGCAGGTGACCCCAGCCAGGATTCGGGCGAACGGACATGAGTTCTCACGAACCACGCCCTGATTCGATCCGTGGGACAGAACCGATACCGTCGCGGACCGTTCGAGCGGAGTCGTGGCTGCGCATCCGCCACCATGCCACGTACCTGGTGATCGCGCTTGCCATCCTGTTGTTTGGTTCGTTGCTGAGCATCGACGATCAGAACCGAGTGGTCATTCCAGGAATGGAACTGCCGTTTCCGGGCGTTTGCATCTCCCGCCAGTGGTTCGGACTGTCTTGCCCCGGCTGCGGGCTCACTCGCGGCAGTGTCGCTCTGCTGCACGGTCAATGGCAGCAGGCCTGGAGCTACAACCCGGGCGTTTTCATGGTACTTCTTCTGGTCGTAATCCAGCTTCCTTATCGGGTCATCCAGGTGCGGCTTATCCTTTCCGGGGTTCCAGAACTGCAATATTCAGGGCTTTTTGAAATGTTGCTGATGGGAACCGTTCTTTTGCTGTTTGTCCAATGGGTCATCGGGATGTGGATCTGATTCCGGCCGTACGCAAACCGCATCAAACCTTGGATTTTTTTCTGAATACGCACCCCGTCTAGGGGGACACTATGTTTGCCTTCCGCGCGCGTTTCGAGTAAACTGAAAGCTGACACCGAAGCAGCGGATGTCTTTCGGGCAGTAGCTGGCATCGGCGTTGTCGAGCTCTCCGCCGCGATTGCATCGCGCAATGATACCCACCTTAGGAGGTATAGTCTCTTGATTACCGCAGCCACCTTACACGAACGAACACGACAGGATTTAGCCCAGATGGCCAAGCATCAGGGCGTCACAGGATGGCATTCCATGCGGAAAGAGGATTTGGTACGAGCCCTTTTGCGAAAATCGCGCAGTCGGACATCGGCAAAACGCAGCTCGCGTAACGGTTCGAGCAACGGCAGCAGCAAAACAGGGGGGCGGCCTCCAGCCAAAGGAAAAGGTCAGGCAGCGGCTCGGGCCAAATCGGCCAGCTCCAGCCGCACGGCGACTCGGGCAACCAAGAATGGGAAACGGCCGAAGACTGTCAAGCGGAACAGCCAGCAGATTTCCGAGCAGATTCAGTTGGTGCATGCCGAACAGGACCGGCTGAAGGATCTGTCGTCGATCCACGACCGGGCTCACGAAAACGGCAACGGCAGCAAGGTCAATGGGGGGCCTCGGCGGGACCGCGTGGTCTTGTTGGTTCGGGATGCCTACTGGTTACAGGCTTCCTGGGAGATCCGCCGTAAGAGTGTCGAGCGGGTACGAGCGGCCTTGGGTGCCCACTGGCATGCAGCTAGGCCGGTCCTGCGATTGATCGAATTGGACACCGGGTCGACCACGAACACTTCGGAGCGTGTGGCGCGTGAGATCGAAATCCATGGCGGCGTCGCGAACTGGTACATCGACGTCCGGGATCCACCGAAGAGCTACCGGGTGGACATCGGGTACAAGTCGGACCATGGGCAATTCGTAGCGTTGACGCGCAGCAATGCCATCACCACGCCAAGCTCGGGCGGCAACGAGGCCGTCGATCAGAACTGGCAGGACATCGCCAAGGACTACGAACGGGTCTATTCGATGAGTGGCGGATATGGCGATCAGCCGTCGGACGACTTGAAGGAGTGGTTCGAAGAGCGGCTACGGCGTCCGATGGGCACTCCGATGGTGACTCGTTTCGGCGTCGGCGCCGATGCGGCTTCGTTTCGCCGGACGCCGTTCGCGTTCCAGGTGGATGCCGAACTGGTCGTCTTCGGAAAGACGCACCCCGGTGCCTTCGTGACGCTGGCGGGCCAGCCTGTCAAGGTGCGTCCTGATGGAACGTTCAACGTGCAACGACCGATGACCGAGCGTCGTGAGGTGATTCCGGTCGTCGCGGGCAGCAGTGACGGGCTGGAAGAAAGGACGGTCATCCTGGCCATCGAACGCAACACGAAGGTCATGGAACCGGTGCATCGCGACCTGACCGAACAAGATCCACGATAGATCCTCCATGAGAACTCGCCAACTGACTAGCATCCTTCCTGCCTCGCTGGCTGTGACCGGGGTACTTGCCCTGCTGTTCTGGACTTCGTGGGCACCATCCGACCAGTTCTCGCTACGGCAACCTGGTCAGGATGGTACACCGGAAACGTCGGTCGACACCGACACGCGCGAATTGGTCGCGGGCGATCCGATCTTGGGCCCGGGCAGCCCTGTGTCGATCGTCTGCCAATGGCCGTCTTTTCGCGGGCCTCGCCGCGATTCGATCTGCGAAGCGGGAGTGCCGTTGGGTCGGCAATGGCCGCCTGGCGGTCCGCCGGTACTGTGGCAGATCGATGTCGAGGAAGGCTACGCGTCCCCGGCCATTGTTGATGGTCGAGTCTTTCTGTTGGACTACGACAGGCAGGCGATGGCCGATACGATCCGATGCCTTTCGCTGAGCGATGGGCGCGAGATCTGGCGCAACAGCTATCCGGTCCAGATCACGCCCAACCACGGGATCACTCGCACCATGCCCGCCGTACACAACGACACGGTGATCACGATCGGGCCTCGCTGCCATGTGGCCGCTTGGGATGTGGAAACGGGCCAGAATCGCTGGTTGTTCAGCATGGTCCAGCGTTACGGTAGCCAGGAACGGCAATGGTACACGGGCCAGTGCCCGCTGGTGGATGGGGATCGCGTGATCCTGGCGCCGGGTGGGCCGGACAGCCTGCTGGTGGCTGTGGACTATCGGACGGGCGAGGAGATCTGGCGCACGCCCAACCCGCGCGGCTGGGTGAAGACCCACAGCTCGATCATGCCCGTGGAATTCGAAGGCCAGCGGATGTACGTCTACTGCGGCACCGGCGGCACGGCGGGCGTGGCGGCCGAAGACGGACGGCTGCTCTGGGATGAAACCTCCTGGACCGAAAATTTTGCGACCAGCCCGTCACCGCTGCCGCTGCCCGACGGCCGATTGTTGCTCAGCAGCGGGTACGGAACCGTGGGCGCGATGTGGCTGCAGATGGAAAAGCAGGGCGATCAGATCGTCGCCCGGGCGGACGGCCAGCTAGATCGGCGCGAGTTCAATTCGGAACAGCACACGCCCCTGTTCTACAAGGGGCACATTTTCGGAGTCCGAAAACATCGTGGCGGGCAATTCGTCTGCCTGGACCTGCAGGGGAACGAGATCTGGAACAGCGGTCAGGACAGGTTCGGCCATGGCCCCTACTTGATCGCCGACGATCTGTTGCTGATCCTAAGCGAAGACGGGGAACTGGTCGCGGCCGAAGCCACGCCGGAAGCGTATCGACCGGTGTGGCGTACGAGGGTCTACGACCCCGGGCACGAAGCGTGGGGGCCGATGGCCATCGCCTCCGGGTTCTTGATCGTCCGAGATATGACGCGAATGACCTGCCTGGATCTGCGGCGGTCCGCCAACTGAACGAGCGAGGGAGCGATGAGCCAAACCAAACAGGGTCCGAACGACGATCGGCAAATGCCGCGTCCACCACATCTTCCGCCTGCTGCGATCTGGGCGATTGTGTTGGGCATGGCGTTGATTGCCGCGATGGTCGTTTTTCGAGTCGACACGTGGGGCGATCGAGGCAGCGGGTTGTCGCCTCGGTTCGAATTCGACGTTTCGGAGTTGGTGGCGGTCGATCCGGATTTGATTTCGCATTCCGAGACCGCACAAGTCCCGGTCGGCATGCAATCGGTCCAGGCGATCGCGGCCACGTCCGACGGCCGATTCCTGGTCGCTGGTGACCGAGCGGTCCAGATATTTCAGGCGGATGGGACGATGGACCAGGCATTCTCCGTACCCGACGAACCGCGGTGCCTGGCGGTAGCGGGCGAGGATCATGATTTTCCGGGACGGATCTACGTGGGGCTGGCGTCTCGCGTCGAAGTGTTCGATGCCTCGGGCCAGCCGATCGCCACGTGGTCGGAAGGGTTGGACCAAGACAGCCTGTTGACGTCCCTGGCCGTCTTCGAGGATAACGTGCTGGCCGCCGACGCGGGCAATCGTGTCGTCGTGCGTTGGGACGCGACGGGCCGTCTGTTGGGGACGATCGGACAACCGGACGACCAGCGAGGCATCGACGGCTTTGTGATCCCCAGCGAGCATTTCGATATCGTCGTGCCGGACGATGGGGTTCTGCGAGTGGTAAACCCCGGGGCTCAGCGGATCGAGGCCTTTACGCTGGACGGCAGCCCGCTGGGGCATTGGGGCGAGGCTTCGGCGCGGATCGAGGGCTTCTTCGGCTGCTGCAATCCCTCGCACCTGACGGTGCTGGCCGACGGGCGTTTCGTGACGTCGGAAAAGGGCTTGCCGCGGGTCAAGCTCTACAGTCCCCAAGGCGAATTCGAATCGGTGATCGCGACAACCGCCTTGTTGACAAACCGAGGCGGCGGTCCCGAGATTCGGGACGAGCATAGTTCCAGAACGTTCGACGTGGCGGCCGACGGCACGGGCCGTGTGTTGGTGCTGGACCCGAACACTCGACAGGTGCGGATTTTCGAGCCTTTGGAATCAGGAGCCGTGGGAGATGCCGGATAAGATGACGGACTCGCGAGTGGAACATCGGCGGCAGTGGCTGAAGACCTTCTGGCGTTGGGCCGCGCTGGCAGTACTATCGGTGCTGACCGGCCGACTGATCCTGCGCCCCGGGCCCACGGCCGCTTGCGATCGACGACTGGCCTGCCAACGCTGCGGTCAATGGCAATATTGTGGTCTGCCCAAGGCCGACCAGGCTCGACGCGAACCGACGAGGAGTGGATGATGCCCGATTCTTCCCCCAAGAAAGACCGGCGTGGATTCCTGAACGATGCTCTACGGACGACCAGCGTGATCGCGTTGGCCGGTGCTGGCGGGTTCCTGGCGGGACGCCGCAGCGAAGGCGAACCGATGGTATGGCAACTGGACCCCGACCAGTGCATCGGTTGCGGGCATTGTGCGACCTACTGCGTCCTGGACGTGTCGGCGGTCAAGTGCGTCAATTGCTTTGACATGTGCGGATTCTGCGATATCTGCACGGGTTACTTCGAGATGAACTACCTGGCCCTGGACACGGCGGCGGAAAACCAGTTGTGTCCGACAGGGGCGATCGTGCGGCAGTTCATCGAAGAAAAGTCGGGGCAACGGTTCTACGAGTACACGATCGATGTGCCGCTGTGCATCGGGTGCGGCAAGTGCGTGATCGGTTGTGCCCTGATGAACGGTTCGCTGTACCTGCAGGTCGAACATGATCGATGCCTGGATTGCAACGAATGTGCCATCGCGGTGGCCTGTCCGACGCAGGCCTTTCATCGCATTCCGGCCAGCCAAGCGGAGATCCTGAAGCGGCGTGCCGAGGCCGTGTTGGGAGCGCGTGGTCGACGGATGATGCGTGACGCGGGCGACGATACTCAAAGGTACCGCGAAGGAGCCGAGTTGCTGGAGCGTGCTCTGACCCAACGCCGGTGGCGCCAGCAGCAGCAATCGGCCTCATCCGCCAGCTCAGGATCCGAAGGGACCGCCCGTGACGCGTAGAGCTCGTGACCGATCGAGGTTATTTTCCGGACGAACCATGCCGCTGATGAACGATGCATGCAGAATCGGTATTCCTTTGGCGACGGCCGGCCTGATGGCCCCTGTCGCTGTTGCCAGCGATCTGATCCCCGTCCCCGACTTCACGGAATACCAGGTGCCCGTTTCGATGCCGCCCGCACCGGATCATCCGCTGTGGGAATGGTTGAATGTGAGCCTGCTGCTGGCGGCGCTGCTCGCTGCCTCCTATATCGCCCTGGTCAGTCGTTCGCGGCGGAATATGTTCCTGCTGACCATCGGTTCGCTGATCTGGTTCGGATTCCTGTACGAAGGCTGTATCTGCGCGATCGGATCGATCCAGAACGTCGTGCTGGCCGTATTCGATACCAGCTATGCGATCCCGCTGACGGTGGTGCTGGTGTTCTTGCTGCCGCTGGGTTTCACGCTGTTTTTCGGCCGGGTTTTTTGCGCGGCCGTATGTCCGTTAGGGGCCATCCAGGAGATCGTGGCCGTCCGCACGACGCGGGTGCCGAGCTGGCTGGACCACTCGCTGGGTCTGTTTCCATACATCTACTTGGGATTGGCCGTCATCTACGCCGCGACGGGTACCGCCTTTGTCATCTGCCGCTACGACCCGTTCGTCCCGATGTTTCGGTTGAGCGGGGACGTGAACATGCTGATCTTCGGCGGCGCGCTGCTGGTGATGGGCGTCTTTATCGGTCGGCCGTATTGCCGATACCTGTGCCCGTACGGCGCGGTGCTGGCCGTTTTGTCCAGAGTTTCGAAGTGGCACACTCGCATCCCGCCCGACGAGTGCATCAAGTGCCGGTTGTGCGAGGACAGTTGTCCGTATGGAGCCATCGAACGCCCCTCGATGCCACCGGCTCGAGAAACTCGCCCTGCCGCGCGTCGAAGCCTGGCGGTGATGCTGGCGTTGGCGCCGCTGCTGGTGATCGGGGCAGCGGGCTTGGGTTGGTTGATGACCGTCCCGCTGGCCCGCCTGGATCACAACGTGCGGCTGGCCGAACGCATTCACGCGGAGGATACCGGTCAAGTCGAAGGCATGACCGATGCCAGCGAGGCGTTTCGCAACACCGGGCAACCGAAGGAGGAACTGCTGGCGATGGTGGCCGACATCCGCAGCCGCATCCGTCTGTTCGCCGTGCTGCTGGGTGCGTGGACGGGGCTGGTTGTCGCCGTCAAGCTGATCAGTTTGTCGGTGTACCGTCGGCGCGACGAGTACCAGCCCGACCGATCCCGTTGTGTGTCCTGCGGCCGCTGCTACTGGTACTGCCCGTGCGAACAGGTTCGGCTGGGCCTGATCGATGATATCTCCGAACTGGTCGATCTGGAAACCGAGGAGGCAAAGGCGGCGTCATGACACGATGGGAACAGTACCTGCTGGCTTTTCGTTGCGCTGCGGTCAGCGGTATCTTCGTTGCTGTGGTCGGGGCGCTGCTGCTGGTCGATTATACCCAACGCGTTGCGGAAGATCCGTTGAATGCGCCCGAGTATTTCGAGCTGAAACAACAGTTGAGGGAAGACCCGAATAACGAAGCGTTGATCGCCGAATTTCGAACGCTGGACGAACGGCTGCGCACGGCGTACTTCGAACAACGCCGGTTCTCCTGGTGGGGTAGCTGGCTGATGTTCGCCGGCGCGATCCTCTGCGTGGCGATGGGCAAATGGGCCGCGACGCTTCACCGGCGTCTGCCGCACCCCGAGCCGATGGAATCGCCGGAGGACCTGCAGCAAAACGACCATCGGACGGGCCGCTGGGCGGTCGCCGGGTTTGGTGGGCTGGTGGTGCTGGCCGTCGTGGGATTGTACGGTCTGATGCCCAGCAGCTTGCCCAGCGATCGACAGCAACTGGCCGCCTGGATCGGCAGCGAAGCGGTCTCGGATATGCCGCGGGGGATGACAACGCCCGCGCTCATTGACGATCTGGCGGCGACTCGACCAGCGCTGCCCGGACCCGGCGCGGCCGATGGTGCCGTCGAAGCCCCGAAGCTACCACCGCCCGACGCCGATCTGCCACCGCTACCGTCAGGGTTCCCGAGCGACGAGGAATTGCAAGCCAATTGGCCGCGGTTCCGCGGCTGGGATGGGCTGGGCATCGTCCAGGACCGCTTGCCCAGCGACTGGCAGATCGAGACCGGCGAGGGGATTCGTTGGAAGACCGAGGTGCCCTTGCCCGGCAACAGTTCGCCGATCCTCTGGAACGATCGCATCTTCCTGACCGGCGCGGACGAGCAGCATCGCGAAGTCTTCTGCTTCGACGCCTCGACGGGCCAATTGCTGTGGCGTCAGGAAGTGCCGAGCACGCCGGAGAGCACGGCCGAGGTTCCCAAGTTGATGGAAGCCACCGGCTACGCCGCGCCGACCCCGGTAACCGACGGGCGCCGCGTGTACGCCATCTTTGCCAACGGCGATCTGGCCGCGTTCGATTTCGAAGGCCGAGTGCGTTGGGCGCGCAGCTTGGGCATTCCGAAAAACGCCTACGGCCACGCGTCCTCGCTGGCCATGTACCAGGATCGGCTGATCGTGCAATTCGATCAGGGGATCCGAGACGAAGAACTGTCGCGTCTGTTTGCGCTGGACGCAGCCACCGGCCAGACCATCTGGGAAGACGTGCGTGACGTTCCCAACTCGTGGTCCTCGCCGATCGTGATCCATGTCGACGACCAACCGCAGATCATCACCTGTGCCGATCCCTGGGTCATGGCTAACTCGCCCGCCGATGGCAGCGTGTTGTGGCGAGCGGACAACTTGCGAGGCGACGTGGGACCATCGCCTGTTGCCGTCGGCCACACGGTGTACGCGGCCAACGAATTCCCGGGAGTGGCGGCGATCCGAGCCGACGGGCAAGGCGATGTGAGCCAGACGCACCTGCTCTGGGAAGCCGATCTGGGTGCTCCGGATACGGCCAGTCCGTTGGCCACCGAAGAACTTGTCCTGCTGCTGGCGTCCTATGGAATCCTGACCTGTTACGACGCGACCGAAGGCGGCGATCCGCTGTGGGAACTGGATTTCGATGCCTCGTTCACGTCGTCGCCGACCCTGGTCGGAGACCAGATCCTGCTGCTGGGCGAAGACGGCGAGGTCTACGTGGTGGAAGCAACGGCGGAAGAAGGCCGGATCGTGGCGGAAAACCATCTGGGCGAACCGTGCGTGACCAGCCCCATCGTCTCGGACGGTCGGATCATCGTCCGCGGCAAACAGCATCTGATTTGTATCGAGCCCAACCCTTGAACCGTACTGGGAACCATGGCTGACCTTGATCTCACCTTTGTCGATGAAACGATCCAGCAGATCGGACGCGGTCCCGAGGCCGTGATCCCCCTGCTGCAGCGCATCCAGGACCATTACCGATACCTGCCGGACGAAGCCCTGCACCGGTTGTGCGATCAGACCGACATCACGCCGGCGTCGATCGAGGGCGTGTCCACGTTCTACACGCAATTCCGACGGCAACCGGTGGGAAATCACCTGATCCATGTCTGTGTGGGGACCGCCTGCCACGTCAAAGGCGCGCAGATGGTCGTGGACGCCTTCCGTGGCGAACTCCACCTGCAGCAAGGACACGATACGGACGAAGCAGGCCAGTACACGGTCCAGCCAGTCGCCTGCCTGGGCTGTTGCACGCTGGCCCCGGTCGTGCAGATCGACGAAGTCACCTACGGCCATGTGACCCCGAAGATGGTCTCCGGTGTGCTCCGTGATTTCGCGCGACACCAGGACGGCGCGCCGCGGAAGACTTCGACGACACATCTTGGCGCGGACGGTTCGGTCGCCGGCGAAATCCGTATCGGCTTGGGATCGTGTTGTGTCGCGCAGGGCAGTGCCAAAGTCCGTGACGCGATCCAGGATATCCTGCAGGACACCCGAGCACCGGCCGAGATCAAACGCGTGGGCTGCGTCGGGATGTGCCATCAGGTCCCGCTGGTCGAGATAGTACCGCGACAGGGCGAGAGCAGCCTGTACGCTCGTGTCCAACCGGCCGACGTGCCCTCGCTGGTCATGAAGCACTTCAAAGCGCCCAGCCTGCTGCACCGTTTGACCTTTACGGCCCAGCGTTGGTTGGACCGGATCTTGACCGACGATGACGATGAACCGACGATCCATCGGGCGGTCAGCCCTCGCGAAGGGCCCGTGTGCGCCTTTCTCGGGCCGCAAAAACATCTGGCGACCGAATACTGTGGGCAGATCGATCCGACCGATCTGGACGAATACCAGCGACACCACGGGTTCGAAGCGCTGCGGCAGTGCATCGAGTGGAACGATCCTCAGCGAATCATCGACCAGGTGCAGCAGAGCGGGTTGCGAGGTCGGGGCGGCGCCGGATTCCCGACGGGGATCAAGTGGCAACGTGTACGCGAAATGCCGGGAGAGCAAAAGTATGTGATCTGCAACGGCGACGAAGGGGACCCCGGCGCGTTCATGGACCGGATGTTGCTGGAGTCTTTCCCCTACCGGATCATCGAAGGTTTGGCGATCGGTGCGCTGGCCGTCGGCGCTCGCGAAGGATACTTCTATATCCGTGCCGAGTACCCGCTGGCCGTCAAGCGGATCCGCGAGGCGATCGAAGTGTGCTGCCAGCGTGGTATCCTGGGACCCAACGTTTTGGGCAGCCAGTTTGCGTTGGAATTGCGAGTGATGGAAGGCGCCGGCGCGTTCGTCTGCGGCGAAGAGACCGCGTTGTTGGCATCGATGCAAGGCCAACGAGGGATGCCCCACCTGCGGCCACCGTATCCGGCCGAGGTCGGATTGTGGCAGCGACCGACGCTGATCAACAATGTCGAAACCTATGCCATGGTGCCCTGGATCCTGCGTCAGGGCGGTGCGGAATTCGCATCGCTGGGGACCGCCAAGAGCAAAGGCACGAAGGTCTTCGCGTTGGCCGGCAAGGTGGAGCGAGGCGGGTTGATCGAGGTGCCGATGGGTGTCACCCTGCGGCAGGTGATCGACGACGTGGGCGGCGGTGTGGCGCGAGGCAAGCGGCTGAAGGCCGTCCAGGTCGGCGGTCCGTCCGGCGGTTGCGTCCCGGCCGCACTGACCGATACCCCGGTCGATTACGAGGCCCTGGCCAGTGTCGGAGCCATCATGGGCAGCGGCGGGCTGGTGGTGATGGACGAAGACGATTGCATGGTCGACATCGCTCGGTATTTCCTGCGATTCACCCAGGATCAATCCTGTGGGAAATGCACCTTTTGCCGAGTTGGTACGCGGCGGATGTTGGATGTGCTGGACCGTTTGTGCGAAGGCCACGGGCGCAAAGGCGACCTGGAACACCTGGAACAACTATCGCGCGATGTGTGTGCCGGCAGCCTATGCGGCCTGGGAAAAACCGCGCCGAATCCCGTGCTGTCGACCTTGCAGTATTTCCGCGAAGAATACGAAGCCCATCTGGAAGGCCGTTGCCCGGCCGGCAAATGCACGGCGCTGATCGAATACAAGATCAACGACCGCTGCATCGGCTGCACGCTGTGCGCCCAGGCCTGCCCGGTCGACGCCATCCCGATGACCCCCTACCGCCGCCACACCATCGATTCCGAAAAATGCACCCGCTGCGACACCTGCGTCCAAGTCTGCCCGGAAGATGCGGTCTACGTGGAGTGACTGTCCCGCGAACGAGAAAAGGCAGTTTCGGAGAAAGAAGACAGAATGCGTTACCTATTCATGGATAACTTCAGAGGATTCACTCGCACGCTGATTCCGCTGCGATCGACCTCATTCCTGGTCGGGGAAAACAGTAGCGGCAAGAGTTCCTTCCTTGCACTCGTGTACCTGCTGTCCAACCCGAAATTCTGGTTCAATCAAGATTTTTCGCTTGGCGAGTCATGTAGTTTGGGCGGATATGAAGACATTGTTTCGGCTGCCAGCGTCGACAGGAGTCAATTCACGGTTGGTACTCTTGTCTCGATGTTCCCCGAGACGAACAAGGACAAGACCGATCGATTATCATTTTCGCTGCTTACTTTCCAAAATGAAGACAGCATCCCGAGGCTGTGCCGCTACACCCAGTATTCGGCCGGCCAAACTTTGAGGTTGACTCTTTCACCGGAGTCGATCAAGTACAAATTTCTTGACGGCCAGCCCCAGTTCAGGGAGATTTCCGAAGCTTGTGATGGTTTCCTTTCTCTGTTCGACAGCCACCTTTCTGATAAGCGAGGGTTTAACGATTTTCCCGAGGATTTCTCGGGTCGGCCACCATTGCCTTATATCGTCGCAGTTTTGCTCTCCGAGCCGACAGCACGCTCGAAGGCATTCGCATTCCGTACCGAACTGCCGATGATGGACCTCACTTGGCTGGCGCCGATACGCACAAAACCCCGCCGTATTTACGACAGTATTAAGACGGAGTACTCTCCAGAAGGCGACCACACGCCCTACGTGATTCGACAGGCACTCGCTTCACGGGAAAAGGGAGAACGATTCGTTCGGTTACTTGAACGTTTTGGAAAAGAGAGCGGTCTGTTCGATACTATCGATGCGCATACGTTCGGTGATGAACCGTCAGCACCGTTCGAGGTTCAAGTTCATATCTCCAGTCGTCCGCTGAACATCAGCAATGTGGGATACGGGGTATCTCAAGTGCTGCCGGTGATCGTGGAGATGCTCACACGACCGAAAGGGCATTGGTTCGCGATTCAGCAGCCAGAAGTGCATTTGCATCCGCGGGCGCAGGCAGCTTTGGGTGAATTGATCCATTTGCTCGCCATCGAACTAGGGCATCACTACTTGATTGAAACGCACAGTGATTACTTAGTAGACCGGTTCCGCTTGCGTTTGCGTGAAACGGGTAGACCCACCAACAGTCAGGTGCTGTTCTTCGAGCGGACAGCCCAGGGGAACGCGGCCTACCCTCTTCGATTCGACTCGAAGGGACATTATCCGCTGGATCAACCCGAGTCTTTTCGTCGGTTCTTCATCAATGAGGAAGTAAGTCTATTGGAGCTGTAAGTGAGTATTGTCGTGGACGTGAATGCGATCGTGCCAGTCTTCAACGAGAATGATTTGTCCCACAAGGATTTCGCTCCAGTACGGGAATGGATTATAAAGGGTCGGGGGCGTTTGGTCTTCGGAGGTACAAAGTACAAGGCGGAGTTGAAAAAGACGATTCGGTACGCTCGCTTAATTCGGCGATTGAAAGACGCCGGCAAAGCTTGCGAAGTACACCAAGATATGGTCGACGAACGTGAGCGAGAGATCGTTACGGAAACGGTGGGAACGGATTGTGACGACCAGCATCTAATCGCGATCCTAAGTGTTTCGGGATGCCTGCTTTTTTGCTCGCAAGACCGGCGCGCCGACAAGTTTATTACAGATAGGCGTTGGTATTCGAAGGGCCGTCGACGACCACGGATCTACCGATCTATCAAGAATCGAAACCTCCTTTCGCAAAGATTCCTTGTCAAGTTGCAGCATCTAGTGTGAGGCAACTGTCTTTGTCGAGGAAAATCGTTCGGAAAGAACTCACCTATGAATCAAAACGGAATGCTGAAACTGACCATCGACGGGCAGCCGGTCGAGGTGCCGACGGGATCTTCGATCTTGGATGCCGCGCGGCGGTTGGGCATCGATGTGCCGACGCTGTGTTACCTGGAAGGCTACCACCCCTCGACCTCGTGCCAGGTGTGCGTGGTCAAGCTGGTCGACAGCGGTCGAGTGGTGGCGTCGTGCGGGATGCCCGCCAGCGACGGTCTGCGAGTCGAAAGCGAAACGCCCGAAGTACATGCGTTGCGACGCACGGCCCTGGAACTGTTGCTCAGCGACCATGTGGGCGATTGCATGGCGCCGTGCTTCTTTGCCTGTCCCGCTCACATGGACGTCCAGTTAATGCTGCGCGAGATCGGCGATCAGGACCTCCGCGGTGCGATCGCCACGATCAAACAAGACATCGCGCTGCCCGCCGTGCTGGGACGGGTCTGTCCCAAGCCGTGCGAGAAAGGTTGTCGCCGCAGCAGTGCGGACGGGCCGGTCGAAGTCTGTGACCTGAAACGCGAAGTGGCGGACCGCGATCTGGCCTCGGGCGACCCCTACCTGCCCGCCTGCCCCCCGGATACCGGCAAGCAGGTGGCGGTGGTCGGTGCCGGTCCGACCGGACTGGCCGCCGCGTTCCATCTTCGGTGCGCAGGGCACCAGGTCACCCTGTTCGAAGCGGCTCAGCAGGCCGGTGGGCGGTTGCGTGACGAGTTTGCTGACGAACTGCCCGTCGCGACGCTGGAAGGCGAAATCGATGTCATCCTGAAGATAGGCGTCGAACTGCGTTGTGGACAACGGCTGGGCGAGCATTTGGACTTGAACCCGTTGCGCCAGCAATTCGATGCGGTGCTGGTAGCCACCGGCGCGGATGCCAAGGACCAAGCGGCCGTTTGGGGCCTGGAGGTCACCAAACGCGGCGTCAAAATCAATGCCAAAACGTTCGAGACCGACGTGCCGGGCGTCTTTGCCGCAGGCAATGCCATCCGCGGCCGCGGGATGGTCGTCCGCAGCGTGGCGGACGGAAAAGAAGCCGCCGCAGCGATCTCGCAATTCGTGCTGGACAAACCGATCACGCCCGTCACCCGACCATTCTCGTCACGGATCGGGAAGGTCTCCGAAGAAGAGATGCCCGAATTCCTGGCGTTGGCCGAGTCCAAACCGCCGTTGGCGGCGGATCAGGCCAGCGGGTCGTTGGAACTGCCGATCATGTCCCAGCAGGCTCATCGCTGCCTGGCCTGCGGCTGTCCCGCTCACGGCAATTGCCGCCTGGAACGCTACGCCGCTCAATACGGTGCCGAACCATCGCGGTTCCAGAGCGACCGACGCGCCTTTGTCCAGGTCAATCGGCAAGGCAAAGTGATCTACGAACCCGGCAAGTGCATCAACTGCGAACTGTGCATCCGAATCGCCGGGCAAGCCGAAGACGCGCTGGGGTTGAGCTTCGTCGGCCGCGGCTTCGACGTCCGAGTCGGTGTGCCTTTCCACGGAACCATGGAACAGGCGCTCGGTTCGGTCGCCGCCCGCTGCGTCGCCGTCTGTCCCACCGGCGCACTGTTCTTCTCGCCCCTGCACCAGATCGTCCAAGACCAGCCCTGTGCCGCCGACCAAGGCCCAGGGGGTCGGGAGTCGTTTTCGCCCGACGATTAACCATATGGAAAGCGGTTTATCCGGAAAAGACTCCCGACCCCTGATTCCACCAAGCTGGTCTATTCATCTCAAGACGTTTGCGTAGAATGACAGTCGGACGGAATGGTTCTATTCAACAAACGTCTTCCCTTTCAAATCGAGTGCCTCATGAGTTTACCACGTCGTCAATTCCTGACTTCAACAGCGGCCGCTGGCGTCACGGGACTCGGTGCCGCCAGCGCCGCCGCCAACTCTCCGAAGGACGCATCGGTTCCCGCCCGTCGGAATCGAATCGCCGTTTCGACCTACTCGTATTGGCGCTACGACGCGGACAGCAAGCTGTCGATCGAGCAGTGCATCGACCTGGCCGCCGAAGCGGGTTTCGATGGCGTCGAGATCCTGCATCGTCAGATGGAAAGCGAAACCAACCACTACCTGCAGAACTTGAAGCGACGAGCCTTTATCAACGGCTTGGATCTGTGCGGGTTTTCGATCCATCAGGGATTCGTCTCGCCCGACCCGGCCGTGCGGCAGCAGAACGTCGACCATACGTTGCACTGCATCGAATTGGCCTACGCCATGGGAATCCCCACGATGCGAGTCAACACGGGGCGTTGGGGAACGATCGACGATTTCGATGAATTGATGGAGAATCGCGGCATCGAACCGCGTCTGGAAGGCTATTCGGACGACGATGGATTTCGGTGGGTGATCGACAGCCTGCAGCGATGCCTGAAACGAGCAGAAGAATGTGGTGTAACGTTGGGATTGGAAAACCATTGGGGGTTGGGACGCACCGCCGAGGGCGTGATGCGGATCGTCAACGCTATCGATTCGCCTTGGCTTCAAGTCACCCTGGATACCGGAAACTTCCTGGAGAACCCCTACGAGCAGATGGAGCAAATCGCCGCCCATGCCGTGCTGGTCCAAGCGAAGACCTATTTCGGCGGCGGAACCTGGTATACGTTGGATCTGGATTACACGCGGATCGCCGAACTGTTGCGCCAGCACCAGTACTCGGGCTACATCTCCCTGGAGTACGAAGGCCGTGAAGACCACCGTACGGCGATCCCCAAAAGCCTGGACCTGCTGCGACGGGCGTTCTCGAGTCCCTGATGGCGGTCCATTACCCTACGACAAGGCGAATCCGATGCGGTTGATCGTGGCCTGCCCGGAATGTCAGCGTCAGTACCAAGCTCGCGGTGACCAGATCGGAAAACGTTTCCATTGCCACTGCGGCACCGAGATCACCGTGCGTCAGCCCCAAGGCCTCTCGGCCGCCGTGGTCCGATGCTCGTCGTGCGGAGCCCCGCGTGAAAGTGGCGCGCGTTCCTGTACCCACTGCGGCGCGGACTTTACCATCCACGAACAGGATCTGTATACCGTTTGCCCGAATTGCCTGGCGCGGGTCAGCGATCGGGCTCGATTCTGCCATCACTGCGCGACGCCCATCGCTCCCGAACAGATCGCCGGAGAGCAGACCGAGCATCACTGCCCCGTCTGTGGCGAAGGCCGATCGCTGGTCAACCGCCGACTGACCACCTATCAGGTAACCGTCTTGGAATGCCAGGTGTGCGCTGGGCTCTGGCTGGGACTCGAAACGTTCAGCTCGCTGATGGACCGGCAGGAAACCCAATCCGGTAACGTTCCGCGAGGTCGCGTTCCATCGATTACCGAACAGCCGGGACCGCGATACCGGGCGTGCGTGGTCTGCGGCCAGCTTATGGTACGACGGAATATCGGTCGCAGCAGCGGGGTGATCGTCGATCTGTGCGGCCAGCATGGCATCTGGTTCGACGCCGACGAACTGGCTCAATTGATGATCTGGGTACGCAGCGGCGGTCGGGAACAGGTGCTGCAGGATCTGGCACGGCTCAGCAGTTCCGATGATCGCGCACGCCGTCGATTGGCCATGGCCGACGAAAGATCTCGATCATCGTCATCGTCGCGCCCTGCGTCCTTGGAACCCGTAAGGCGATCTTTGGGACCCGATCGTTCCTACGATATGCTCGGCGACCTGGCTCAATCCGCCCTGCTGCTGCTGGCCCGCATGTTTCGGTAGCATCCGCTCCGGCGAGGTGCGTGCCGCAGCCGACGTAAGCGGCGGTAACAAAACCGTTCGGCGCGGGTCTCTGACCCCGCCGAAACCGCCCCCCCGTTCGGCGCGGGT
>REEF01000378.1 GCA_007695205.1 Planctomycetaceae bacterium | reverse complement strand
CCTGATCGGGCGCGAGCACCGGCGTCTTGCCCCGCTTGACCACGTGCTTCGGCCCACGCACGGCCGCCGCCGGATTCACGGGCACCACTTGGCCGATGACCAAATAATCGAACAACATCCGAATCGCTGCCAAATGCTGCTTGACGCTCGGCGCATCCAGCACGGTCCCGAGTTGCTCGACGTAGGCCGCGACCACCACCGGCGATAGGCGTTCCAGCGTCAGTTCGTGCGTCTCGCACCAGTCCGCGAACCGGCAGACTGCCCGATGGTACGCCGCCCGCGTGTTCGGGTTTCGGATATTCGCCGTGAAGAACTCGATGAACCGTCGTTGACTCTGCGTACCAGCCCGAGCAAACAACAATGGAATCAGCCCGCCATCAAACTGGGACAATTGACCTGCGGGCCGGATGATTGGAAGATGCGACATGCGGAAAAACGAGAAAAATATCGCCGTAAGTATAGCCCATAAAAGACGTTATGGGCTACATTCATCTCCGGGAAAATCCGAGTTTGATCGCACGACAAATCGCGTACGACGGCAAGCTTGGCGGCCGACTCAGGCGGTCACGCTTGACGGTTCCATCGGACTGGCGGCTCGCTGCTGTTGCTGGTTCCTCGCGGCCCGCTTGCTGGCCACCCCGGCCAGAATGTTGTCGTATAGCTGGCGGATCTGCTGTTCGCGGTCCAAAATCGTGACCTCGACCGTCTTGCGAACCAGCCGGGCATCCGCGGCGCCCTTGTAGCCGTCGAGCCGCGTTTCGCTGTGGTACTCGGACGGATCGATGGCAAGCTCCGTGCGTCGGTCGGTCCACATTCGCCTGTCCTCGTAGATGGTCGACTGGTCGACGTCCGGGTCACTCCCCTCTTCGCTCAACTGCTCGCAGAGCCCATCACCGAGTGCCCGCAGGGCCGTGCGCATCTGCCGGATTTCCTGTCGGCAGGCGTCGGCAACCGCCTGACGCAGTGCCTCATCAGAGGAATTTTCGATGCCAGCTTCGATCCCTGACACCTCGTACTCCAGCACGAGATTCGCCGCCGTTGGGGCCGTTCGGTTGAATTCCGCACGACCGCTGGCCGTTTCGACGGAGATTGGCGATGGGGCATCGCTGCCAATGTGAACAGAATTGCGCATAAAGATGGGGTGGGAAAACGCGTGTAGACGAACGGCTGAACGGCGGCCTTCCTCACGTACTTGAGAAGCTCGGCCACCTCGTTGAGCGACAGGAACAACGCCTCCCAGAGCTCGTGCTGCTGTTGATCGGTAAGCCCGCCGCATTCGATCTGCCTGTGGATCTGTTCGTACGTCTGGAAAGGCGGCTTCTCATCGGACTTGGCGTAGGACAGCTTTTTCACACTGGGGAAATCGCCGAGTTCGTAGCGGCCGACTGACCAATTCCAGATCGCCCTGAGCGTGGTGATTTCCTTGCGTACGGTCGCGGAGGTGACATTGGTTCCTCGCTGCGTCTGTTCGCCCTGCCTCGTCCGGATGTAATCATCCAGTCGCTGAAGATTGATCGAGCAGGGGTCGAGGGCCTCGCCGAGCAACCGTTTCAGGTGCCTTGTATGCACACCGATCGTGTATCGCGTGGACTCCTCGAGCGAGTCTGCCACTGATTCCTCGTACTCGGTTATCAGGTGGCCAAGCGTAATCTGTTCCGGCAGTTCGACTGGTTTGTGGACCTTGCCATCCGAAAGCAGAAACAGGAACACATCGCCGCCGACCGGGATGTTTTTCACGCCGCGCCGCACCAGTTGGATGTTGTCCTCAATTCGTCCGCACAGGACCTGTGCTTGCGACTCTTTCTTGGTCTGCAGCGAGCGTTTGAAGCGATTTCCCCCTAAGCGGAAGTGTATATGCCAATTGCCTGATGGGTCTTCAAGAAGGGATGCTATATGCCGGAACCCGATGAACTGCGAATGCCCTGCAACCGCCTTGGTGTCACTGATTTGTCACTGATCGATGCCATATGCGATTATAGGCACGAAAAAAGGACTTGCAACCAAACGTCGCAAGTCCTTGTCTCGTAAGTACTTCTGTCAGTGCGGATGAGAGGACTTGAACCTCCACGCCCTTAACGGGCACTAGAACCTGAATCTAGCGCGTCTGCCAATTCCGCCACATCCGCAGATTGTCTTGTGATGCACGCAGTATAACGAGCACTGGCCCAGGGGATCAAGAGGGTACGGCCAATAAAGTTTTGCTGCCAAACGCTGGTAGAAAACATCAGGAACCCACCGCCCGACGCTGCACGCTTGGCTCGCGTTTTCTGACAGTGCCTAGGATTCCTGCCCCTGGACGACTAGAATCGGGAGTCGCTGGACAGACAGGAAGTCCTAATAGGCGGTAACAAAACGGGACTGGGAGACCTACGGTCGGCGGTTTCGGCGGGGGCAGAGACCCGCGCCGAACAGGGGCAGAGACCCGCGCCGAACGGTCTTGTTACCGCCTCTAAAGCACTGCTTATGAGATACATCAAATCATTGTTGTTAGGGTACAACGGGAGAAATAACCCACCATGATTGTTATCGTTGACTACCAAATGGGGAATCTTCGAAGCGTCCAGAAGGGGTTTGAACGGGTGGGCTACTCGGCGACGATCAGTGGTGACCCGGACGAAATCGCTAAGGCGGATAAGTTGGTTCTACCCGGGGTGGGTGCGTTTGGGGATGCCATCTGCGAGTTGCGGCAGCGGGGGTTGATCGAACCGGTTTGCGATGTGGTCCGATCGGGTCGACCTTTTCTGGGGATCTGCCTCGGGTTGCAACTGCTGTTCGACGTCAGCTACGAGGGTGGCGAACATCAGGGATTGGGGATCCTGCCGGGCAAAGTGGTTCGATTCGAATTGCCACCGACCATGAAAGTACCTCATATGGGCTGGAACGAGGCGATCATCCGCCGTCAAACTCCCATTCTGAGGGGTATCGAAGAAGGGACCCATTTCTACTTTGTCCACTCGTACTACGCGGTTCCTGATGACCCGGACGTGGTGGCAATCGAGGCCGATTATGGCGGGCCGTTTTGTGCGATGGTCTGCCGCGATCACCTGTTTGCGACTCAGTTCCATCCGGAAAAGAGCCAACAGCATGGGCTGAAGATCCTGCGGAATTTCGCCGAACTGGGCAAAGGTTGAAAGACGTGCACCCGGTCACGAGTGGACCGGGCGGATGGCGCCGCTTTGCCGGTGACGGGGTGGGGGCTGTCAGCGGGGATCGCGAGATTCCGAGTTCGTGTCCCAGATGGCCTTCAACGAATGCAAGCGGGCGGTGATCTGGGCTGCGTTTTCTGCCGGTTCGGCGAACGAGATTTCGGCGTAATCCTGACGGTGGACGACGGGAAAGACGGCGTTGCGTTTGGCTTCGTTCTGCCGCACGTAACCACGATACTCGGCTGCCTGCTGTTCCAGTTCCCGACACGTGTCGGCCAGAGCCCGCCAAGCGTCCTGGTTCTGTGGATCGTCGCGTAGATCGGCGACCAGATCGTTATAGGTTTGCCGGGCGCGCAGGATAAACGGAACCTCCGGCGGCCGGAGCACCTGTTTGGACGTTTCGGTCTCGGCATATTCTCCGCCCAAGAACACAAAGCTGCGATGAGGCCGTTTGTTGCGGCGGTCCAGCAGCGAGTACCAGTAGCGGAAGACCAGTGAATCGTCCGGATCGACCTCGTACGCGCCCAGGACGATCAAGTGCTCGACGGCCGTCACCGTCTCGCGAGTGCCCTCGTCCATTGCGGGCTCTTCCATCTTAGGGAATTCGGCCAGCAACCGCGCGTTGACGACCTGGCGCAAGCGATCTCGCACCTCCGGTTCGTCATGCTGTCGCCGGATCTGGTACGCTGCGTCCAGGAACTTATCCAGCGGCGGTTGGACCTGCTGCAGGAGGGCGATGCGTAACGTTCCCAGTTCCCGATGGATGGCGCGATGGAGTCGTTCACGTTGCGACGCGGGCAGCGATTGTCGGATCGAGGCGATGGGTTCCTTTGCCTCTGGCGTGTAACGAGGATGCAGGGCCATCAGTTGCCGGATGCGAATCTGCGGGTCGTCGTCTGGTACCTGCTGCAGGTACTGGTCCAAAAAATGGGCCACGGCTTGCGTGGGAGCAAAGGCATCTGATTCACCCGGCAAGGTAAATTGCTCGGTCAACCGGGCATGTGCTGCGTTCGCCTGGGCGATCGCCGACGCTTGGTCCGGTCGATTGTCGTCTCGCATCTTCTCCAACGCTTCGATGCCTTGTTGGACGACTTGCCGAGCTTCCTGGACTGCGGACCACAGTTCGCCGCGCCGCGTCAGGAAGGCCGCATCGGCCTCGCGCACCGGCGGCGACGTTTGCAACGCGTCGGGCAGATCCCCGGACGTACCGGCGGCAGCGAACCGCTGGGCTGATCGGCTCAAGGCCCGGATCCGTTCGTCCAGCGGCTGTTGGTCGTCCAGCCCCGTCGCTTCGGCCATCAAGGCGGCATGCACGGCCGTGTAACGTTGCCAAGCGGCCGCGAGCGGCGATGATGGCGGGTCGGTCACGCTGTCCAACGAATCGAGACTCACGGGTTGAAACAACGTCGAATCAGCGATCGCGTTCAGAACCTGGGCATCGTCGTCGTCATACGAATCAGGCAACGAGGCATGTGGTTCGATCTCTGGCGAAAGACGGTCGGTGGTCGGCGATCGCCACAGTACCCAAGCCAGGCAGGCGATGGATACGCAACCCAACAGTCCCAGTAGCAACAGGTATTTGGAGGACGATTTCATGGCGGCTCCCGAACAAATCGGAAAGGGATCATTCACTTGATAGTAGACCGGACAGGAAATCGGGATCGCGCTGGGTGCGGCCCTGTCCGTCCTTCAACAGGATTCGATTTCGATGATGCGTCTTCAATTGACCCAGGTTCCATCGGATGGTCGCCGTCCGGAGCGGTTCCTGCCAGTAGGCGGTTTCGATCGACCAAACGCATTCGAGGTCGTATTGTGACAGGTCTTGGACGCCAATCGCAGCCAGGTCCAGAGAAGGCTCCTGCTTGCCCTTCTTTGCTCCCACGTTCGATGGAAACACCAGGAAGTATCGGTCCGGCTGTAATTGGCTCAGTTCCATCTCTAGCGGATTTCTACGGCTTGTCTTCTTCCTGTCTTTCACGATCATTCGAACGTGGATCGTCAGCGGCGAAAGAAAGAAGGTCGGAAAACTCAGATCGATACGCAGGTTCTCGCCGGGATAACCCTCCTTCGTCTCCAATGTCACATCGACTCCCGGACTGGCCGGCGGCAGCAGTTCCAGTTCGACGCCGTCGCGAACGGTCATGATCTGCAGGGCTTCTTTCAACATCGGACGATCGGGCAAGTCGTCTACCAAGACATCGACCAGCATGCCGATCCGACGTTTGCGATCCGCGTAGTCGTTCAATCCGCAAGCGTCGCATACCTGAGTGAAGGTGTCCGCGATGGGTCGTGCTAAGCGGACCAGCAGTTCGTGTTCGTCGGTCGCGCCACTTCGTTTCACCGCGCCGAATTCGTCGAGGAAGAAAGCCAGTTGATTTCGTAGACGCTGCCACTGCTCGGCACGCTGCCTGATGCTGTCCTGACGCCCCAAGGTTCTGACCAGATGATCCAGCACATCGATGGTGCGTGAGAACGCTCGGGGATTCCAATCAGCACAGGCCAAGGCGCGCAGCCGTTGCTCTGCATCGCTATGGCATTCGGACGCCGCACAGCAATCGACCAGCAAAGCCCCGTGGTCCATGACACGGTCATCGAATTCTGCCGCTGACCACGCGTTGCGAATTCGGGCGAACGCATCGGCCGCAGCGCTGCGTGATGGTGCGTTGCCCGAAGCGGCATCGGTGATCGTGCGCAACAGCGAACGCAGGAAGACCAAATCTTCGCCCGCTGGGATCTGCTCGTACAGCCGCTCGATGGTCTCCGCATTCAGGTGCGAGAACAGCGTGCTACGCAGTTTTTCCCAGTTCGAAGCGTCGTTGCCCTCTGCAACTCGGTGGCCCAGCAGCAACGCCTGGCGAAGTGTTTGGGGCAGGTTTTCGTGAACGATCCGGCGAGCGAGTACCTGGGCGCGGAAACTGATGGGCAGATGATGGTCGTCGACCAAGGCTTGTAGCAACGGTTCGGACCACCGGTCGGTCAACTCGACCACTTGAGCACGGGATGCCTGCGGATCGCGGGCGACGATCAGCAACCACAGGATCAACCGAGGGTTCTTCGACGGCACGATCGCGTTGGCAAAATCGGCCGGTGCGGGGGCTTGCACCCAGGACTCGATGACCGTTCGGCACCCGACCGTCCGAGCCTGATCTCGATCGAAATCCGCGTACTCCAGGTTCCCGGCCCCCGCCAGCAGATGCCACAGTGCACGGCGACTGGCCCGCCGTTGGACGCCGCTACGAAAGATGGCTCGCAATAGGCTTCCAGCCGTATTGGAAGCCGCCCGGACCTGCAGTTCGACCAATAGATCCGGAGTACTCAACTCGACCAGCCCGTCCAGCAGGCTGGTCGATTCGCTTGCGTCGCGAGACGGGCTCTGGCTTCCTTTGCCGACAGGCGTCAGCGATGTTTCGAGCCATTCGGGCAGCCGCTGCTCCCGATCCGCGTATTCATGCAGCACGCGGCAGCGATAGTCCAGCGGCAACGACATTTCCGTAATGTCCGCCAGATTCGAAGAACTCAGATGAGGCAAGAAACGCAAGGCGGTTTGCATCGCATCGGTCATCTCGGCCGACGGGCGCGCGTCGCGGAACAGGAATCGTAGAATGTATCGGATGTTCGGTGACTGGGCCAGCCGCGCGATCCGCTGATCGGGAACCGGTTGGGCTGCCAAGTGATCGTGCACCAGCCAAGCGGTGTAATTCTGTGCCGCATCATCAGCGAACGATTCGTCGGAGATCTGCTGCGAACTGGTCAATAGCGCCTGAGCCGACTGATGAAGCCGCACGAAGTCCTGCAACTCGGACGGCGAGCAGACCTGGAGGGTCTGACAACGATCGAGCATCTGGCCTGCCGCATGAGGATCCTGGACAAAGGTGCGGATGATCTGCTCGGGAAAAGGATGCGGTTGCACGGCCGCATGCTGGTTCCGAAAGGCGTTCAACCAGAAGGCGGCCTGTTGACGCTCGGCCGCGGTCAGATCGGTTCGGAGCGGATCGTAAAACGTCGTCGCGATCCAGTTGGTCAGCGACTGGTCCAGACGTGTCTCGTAAGTAGAAAAACTGGTTTCCGCCGGGATCGTCGCGGCGGGCAACAGCGTCAGTATCCCGAAGAAGTAGAACACGGCGACTCCGGGGTCGGCAACCAGTAGCAGCGACGGGCGCCGCTCGGGGTTGCTTTGCAGCAAGCCCTGCATCAGCGCGGCCAGTTGCCCTTGGCGGTACTTGGCAGGCGTCTGACGGCAGAAACGCTGGACATCCGGATCGGCAAAATGGGCCGCTTGATCGGCACCTGCCGTCAAGAAGCGGTGCAAGGTTTGACGATCGATACGCGGTTCCCGGCCGCCCAGCAGCATGGTGCGCGCCGCGGCGAAATCCTCGAAAGCGTCCAGCGATTTCGGATCGTCCGGAGTATCTCGCCGCTTCCAGCCGTCGGCCATCCAAAGCGGCAGGCATTGCTCCGGACCCCACGGTTGACCTCGACTGGTCGGCTGGAAAAGCAGGTGAGCGAAATAGCTGCCGACGCGGGTGCCGGAACTATCGTAGGTCCGGTAGAAGACATGGCTCAGGATTCGATAGCCTCGATACGAAGGGATCGAGACCAGGCGTGCCGGCATGTTTTCCGCTCGACCGCTGGTCCATTTTTCTGCGGGCATATCCCGCGGCGGTTTGTAGAAGCCGCTTTCCCGCAACAGTTCGCTGATCACTTGGAAATAGAGGTTTTTCGATTCGGCGGCCTGGGGCAGGGAGCCTGCGCGCACGGTGTACTTCTCGCCGAATACGGCGTCCCGCGGCAAGCAGTGCGTGCAATACATCTGGTCCACTCGGGCCATGCAACCTTCTCCGGAATTCGCCAACACGATCAAGGATGCCTTTTTCGCCGTTTGCGGGGCACTGGTGACACGATCCGCAGCGGACTCTCGAAGCACAGGCTCTCGCTGTAGACGCGTTGGAACCCCAGGTCGATCACGGCCCACACGACGATCGCAAAATCCGCTCGCCAACCGGGCCGGACACGCAGCTTGACCTGAGCCCGCTGTTCGTACCCGATCTCGTGCTCCCAAACCAATTGGGCGCGCATTTGCTCGGGTGTCTTGTCTGCTGCCGGTTCGATCTCGGCGACGGCGCACAGGCATTTGTCGGCCAGTCGGATCTCGGGCCAGATCCAATCCAATTCGTATTCGCCGGGGGCCACGCACAGCAGTTCCGAGTTCGGATAGGCGGGGGCCAGTCCCAGCGATGCTCGGGGGCGCAGGTGCTGTTGCGTCCAGCTCAACAGGTCTCGCCGGTCCTGATCGTCCCATTGGCCAAGTTGATGTGCCCGTTGGATATCGGCCAGATCGAACAATTGCCGAGCCAAAGGGGAATTGCCGGCGCGAATCGCTTCCAACAACAGAGGGCAGCGGCCGGAACCAGCCACCGCAGGACCTGTCGAAGAATCAAGTCGATCCCCGCCATGGAGCACGGGCGGGGGCAGCACTGCGGGTGGATCATCGGGCGGATGATCGCCCCACCGAGTTTCGGTGTTGGAAGCGGCGATGACGGCGTTTTGTTGAGCAGGAGCTGGAGCGTCCCGGGGTTTTTCTTCGGGAGCATTGCTGCCCAGCGGCCCGCCGATCGGGGCGACGGCCTGGACAATATCGGGTTCGAGGGAGGGGCGTACGGTACTCTGGTGCGGTCGATCGTCCGAGTCCGGTACCGATGCGGGCAGACTCCACGCGATCGACTCCAGGTCCCGGACCAGTTCACCCATCGTCGGCAGTTGGTCCGCCGTCCGCTCGTACAGATCGCCCAGGATTCCACGCAGCAAACGCCACGCCGGATCGCCGCTGGCATCCAGCGCGGCGAACAAAGCCGATGAAGCCGGTGACTCGATGTCTCGCTCGGCGATCAGCAATCGCCGTCCGTCGCTTTGCTGCGGTTCGTCCCAACGCTCGGGCATCAAGGCCAACGCTCGCAGTTCGGCCAGGATCGTCACAGCGGGAAACACGTCCAGTTTCTGCAAGTTGCCGCCGCTGACAGGATCGGGATGTCGGTAAGGGTTGGTCAAGGGCAGTTTAGAGGCGTCCAGTTGTTGTGCTTCATGGCCGGGGACCAGGCAGTCGCTATCGACCAATCGAAATCGGCCGCTGTTTTCCACCAGCAGATGGCCCGGTTTGATCTGGCCGTGGACCAGGCCGTGCTGAACCAGGTCGTGCATCAGGTAGATCCATTCCAGGCAGGCGTCGCTGATCGCCGCCGTATTTCGCCGCCGACACTGCTCGGCCAACCATTGGGGCAACGGCCTGGCATCCAGCCATTGCATGATCGTCATCGGCAGGACCGATCGCTTCCATCGCAGGCCTTCGCTCAAAAACTCGAATGCCTCCGGCATACGCCGCTCGATCCCGTGACTCTGCGCCAACCATCCGGCCACTTGACGGCCGCGGTTCGCCGCCCAGGGTTTCGACTTGCCGTCCGGGTTCCGATACAAGCGGGCCGCGATCTCGTAGGGCGCTTCCGGGGGGCCCAGGCAGATCTTGTAGACGACCGCCGATCGGCCGGCCAAACGGATCGGCTGTCCTTGCCGGTCGCAGACCACACTACAGGATCGCAGCCGCGGATCGAGGAACGTTTCCTGCGGGGTTTCCAGCAATCGATCGTAATCGTTCTCAGTCGGCCAACTCACAGGTCAGGTCCTCGACGGGTGGAGGAAAGGCGTCAAGCTTTCTGCGGCCCGCTACCATCGGATCGCGGATGGGGAAACGTCACGAACCCATGCATGTGCAGGATCCACAACAACGGCTCCAGTTCACCCCAGGGCTTGATCGGCCCCGGCCGTTTTCCGCTCTCCGGCTCCGGGTCCAGCGGGCGGTTGAAGCCGAACGAGGTCACGGGAAAATATCGAAATTGCCGGCCGGTCAATTTGTTCAGTTCGCGGGTCAGATCGCCTGGCCACAACGCGCGGACCAACTGCTGCGTCAGGACATGCCGAGCCTCGATCAATTCGACGCGGTGCCGTCCCGCCGGCCGCGATCGTTCCAGTCGGGCCAGCTCGTGAAAAAACTCCTGCTGTTCGCCCTTCTGATCCCTGTCCGCAGGCAGCAATTCGTCCAGCATCGAAACACAGATCGCCACGGGGACGGTGCGTGAGCCCGCGCTGGCCTGAGCCACAAACGTGTTGATCGCCTCGATCTGCTTCCAGGCGGCTTCGATGTTCTCCTCGACACTTCGGTTGGGCGTCTGCAACTGGATGAACAGCATCACGCCATCCGCGTGTAGCATCCGACGGCGCAGGGGATGCTGAGGCGGATAGTTCGTCATCACCTCGCCGGCGAAATCCGCCACCGTCAACAGGGCACCCGACCGGCAGAGCGAGTCGCGGTCCTCGAAACGAAAGATCACCGGTTCGGGCAAGTCGGCGACGCTGGGACTGACCGAATTGGGCCCGGTCTTCTTGATCTGCTCCAGGATCTCGTCCAAGGTGTCCTTTTGGTCCGGGCCCAGCCCGCCCATCTTCAGCCGAGTCAGATCCAGCCGTGCGTCGTATTGGTTGAACAAGATCGACTGATAGGCCGCCGCCAGCCAAAGCGTCTTGCCAACCTGGCCGCGGCCGACCAGCGGCACATATAACTTTTGCAATCCCACCCGACGCGCTTCGATGGTGAACCCGCAGACACGGTCCCCGTCGCCACGGTCCGTATGCTCATCCGCCGGGCTGACCCATTTCGCCTCGCATCGCAGCTCAGGAACCTCGGCCACCCCGGTTCCCACCTGCTGGCCCCAATGCCCGCACTTGGCACACTGCCAGCGAACTCGCCATTTTCGCACTCCGATCCCGATCAGCAATCCGGCCCACAGCATCAGCACGGAAAGACTGGCCGCGATCCGAGTTGTTCGATTGGCGGCCGAAGCGGCAGCGATCTCGTCTGCCAGTTCCTCGCACTCGACGTGCATGGCCGCGATCCGCTGATCCAGCCCCAGCAGCTTCTCGCGACCGCGTTGATAGGCATCCAAGCGCTGACGAAGGTCTTGCCACAACGGGCGCATCGATGGGGACAACAGCGGCTGCTGTTGGATCAGCTGCTCCCACGCCCCGTCCAACCGTTCCGTGTGCGGCGGCGGTTCGCCGGGCAAAGCATGGGTATCGGTTGCCTGATTCGTCCGGCTTCGATGTTCCAAATCAGCGGGAGGAAATCGGCCGATCCACAATCCCGCGCCGAAAGGGACCACCGAAACGGCCAAACACAGCAGTAGCGTGCCTGTCTGCACGAAGGCGCTACGGCGATGAGACACCATGCGCCACCAACGGCGGCATGTGACCAGCACGGCGATCCAAAAGCAGACCAAAGACAATATCACGGGCATCCAAAACCGGGACCAGCCCCCGAGATGCCAATCGCTCTGGAAACTGATCAGCCGTCGCTGGCCCTGCCGATCGGCCAGTCGCTGCACCAATTGCTGGCGATGATCGAGAACCGTTTCTATCGCCTGGCGCCGATCGGATAGCGCCGCACGCTGATCGTCCAGCATCCTGCCCAACACCCCGATCGTCTCGTGCAGATACCGATCCAGCCGATCAAAGTAGGCCTGGCGGATCGGGTCGGGCACCGCTGCCAGATCGATCGGGACCGGGTCGGCCGTACGCAGGAAATCCAGATCGCGCTGAATCCCCCGGACCTGATCGGCGATCCATCCAGGAAGTTGGTCACCGGACGTCGGTGACCGAGCCGTCGGTTGATCGCTGGCTGGTGCCGACGCGATGCAGTACATCCCCCAGGGGATGCTGGGCAACAGAATGCACAGCCCCCCGACGATGTTGCAAAGAAGACGGCGCGGCGCTGCAAGAGACGAACTCGGCATGCACGACCTCTACCTCCGGCGGCGATTCATACCGACTCGGTCCAACAACGTCTTGCCCAGCACCTCGCGCATCGGTTCCTCTTCCGGCGGCGGCGGGCCCATTGCCCCCAGATCGTCGACCGGCGAGTAACGGACTTCGTATTTGTGCCGCGCGACCGACAGGATGTTCCCCGGGTCCAGCCGCTTCCGCGTGCTGGTCACGCGAACGCCATTGACCTTGGTGCCGTTGCGACTGCCGCGGTCGGTCACGAACCAGTAACCATCGTCTACCTTCAATTCGCAGTGCTCGCCCGACACGTTGGCGAATCGCAAAACGATATCGCACGTTTCCCGCCGCCCGATGCTCAGCTTCTGCTGCAGCAGAGGAATCGGGTCCCCACCACCCATCGGAACCAACTCACCATACATGACCGTGCTCCTCTTGCTGATAGCGCATGAATAAATTATCCTTCGCTCGACAAACACCCGCCGTAAGAAGTAGCGCCCCTGTGGTTCAATTTACTCGACGCTGATGAACGAGTCAACCAAAAACGAGTCGGTCAACGGAAAGGTTTCGCGAGTCGCTTGGCGTGATGCGGGTCTTCGGTATCACGCGACCAGTTTCTACCTGCGAAACCGTTTTGGGGGTCGTGTTCACCGCGTCAGTTTGGATGCGAGCATGACGTGCCCGAACGTGGACGGCAGCGCGGGTGTGGGCGGTTGTTCTTTTTGCAACAATCGCAGCTTCAGCCCCAGTCGCCGGCTGGATGTGCAGGATATCGGCCGCCAGTTGGACGAGGGCATTCGCCGCTTGCGAGCCCGGTACCAATGCGAACGGTTCATCGCGTATTTCCAACCGGGAACCAACACGTACGCCCCCGTTTCGCAGCTTCGGGAGTGCTGGACACAAGCCTTGTCGCATCCGCAGGTGGTCGGGATGGCGATCGGTACGCGAGCGGATTGCGTACCGGACGACGTGTTGGACCTGTTGTCCGAATTTGCTTCGAAAACGGTTCTTACGGTCGAGTTCGGCCTGCAGACGATCCACGATCGTTCGTTGGAGTGGATGAATCGGGGCCATGATCACCAGACGTTTCTGGATGCGGTAGCCCGGAGCCGTGGACGCGGATTCGAGATTGGGGCGCATGTGATCTTGGGTTTGCCGGGCGAGAGCCGCGAGGAGATGCTGGCGACGGCGCGTGAACTGGCTCGGCTGGAGCTGGATGCGGTGAAGGTCCACAACCTGTACGCCGTCAAGCACACGCGACTGGCCCAACAAGTGCTTCGTGGCGAGGTCTCGCTGATGGAACGTGACACGTACATCGAGACGTTGATCGACTTCCTCGAACGGCTGCCGCCCCAGATGATCATCGACCGGATCGCTGGCGACGCACCTGCCGAGTTCCTGATAGGTCCGGCGTGGTGCCTGGACAAGCCCGGTCTGCACGCCGCCGTCCAATCCGCTTTTCAGCAGCGTGACACGAGGCAAGGAAGCTGGCATTGCGCCCCAGCCCCCAACACCAATTCCTAGCTTCGAACGGAATCAGCAGAGCTGCATGTTCCGTTGGACATTTTCCGCTCCAGTGCAACGATCCGGGACAGGTTCCGCAAGTCCCGCTCGTAGATCTTGCAGGCCGCTTCATACGACGCCGAGGTCTTCGTGCACACCAACGTGTAGGGACGGCCGCGACGCTCGGTGACGTGGGTGCAATCGCAACGGTTGGAGCCGATGATGCTGTGCAAATGGCGGCGGCGTTCCTTGGCCATGGGAAAGCGGGCCTCCCGCCGGTTCGGATCGGCCAGGAAAGCACGCAACGCGCGACAATCCTGGCACTTGCACGACAGCTTGTCGGCACGCCGATAGTCGGTGGGCTCCTGCGGCGCCTCGGCCGTGCGGTTTTCCAATTCGCGACGGCACGCGGCCAACCAACGCGAAACGGCCGTGTCGCCACCGGGCAGTTTGACCAGCCGGGATTCCAGGGCGAAGATCGCGGCAAGATGCGCGTCGGTCAAGTCGTACTGGTCGCAAGCCAGCGCGAATTCGAGCAACTGTGACAGCGGCTGCTCGGCGCCGATGGCCGTCATGGCCTTGACCAGCGAACTCAGTAAGGCCGCCCGATCGATTCGCTGCCACTGCCAATCACTTTCGCGGGGTTGTTGTTCGAACGCAGCCAATGCCTTGACCGAACGCTCGGACAACCGCCGGCAAAGCTCGATTCGCTCCGCGTTCTTGTCGCGCGCCACGCATAACGACTGCAAAAGTTCCGCGTTGCGAATGACGGTCGCAGCCGTCATGGTCTCGATCACCGTCGTCAGTTCCGCCTCGAAGCTGGTCCAGCCGTGCTGCTGACAGAATTTGGCGAACGATTTGCCCAGTTGAACGGTGTCGTCGGCGGGCATCACCTTCGCCAGAAAACGCCGCACGAGTTCCACGTCGCCCAACTGGCAGAGCAGCTCCGGAAACACGTTGCGATCGACGCGGTCCGACTTGTCCCACGGATAGCCGCGGTGGCCGGTCTGCCACGAATCCAGGATGGCCGACGCAAACGCCAGGCATTCGCGATGCAATTCCTTGCGTTTGGCCTTGGTCGCGCGCTTCAGCCGATTGACCAGCGGTTCCAGGCCGCCGATGGAAGCGTCCGTGCCGGCACTGCACAGGACGTGGAAATGCTTCGACCGCGGCCAAATCACCACGGCAGCCCGGTGGTACCAGCGTTCGAGTGTCATGCCGGCGTTGCCCGTGTAGCCTTCGAAGTCTTCGCGGTGGGGGTCCCCTTCGTCCAATCCCTCGTCCGCCACGATTTCGCCCTCGTCCAGACGGATCTCGCCCAGCCGCACGTTGTGGCCCTGCCGGTCCGACCAGTGATCCGCAGACAGGCTCCAGTCGTAGACTTCGCCCATCTCGTAGCCGGTGCCCGTCTCGTCGTAGTCCTCCTCCTCGTAGTCCTCGTCCTCGTCGTCATCGTCGTAGTCGGACCATCGATAGCCGCGCCCGCGCCCAAACGAGTAATCGTCGTAGCCGCCCTCGGCCGATCCGCTCTGCCACAGCGTGACCAGCGCCAGATGCGCGACGCAGTCCGCTTGCTCGGCGGCCTCGAACAACACCTCCGCCCGCGCCCGGTCGAGCCCTTTCAGGTTGTCCATCGACAGCCCGTCCTGCGTGTACCGGTGATCGAGCGTGACGGCCAGCTTCTGCACATCGGGCTCGTCCCGCCATTGGGCGAGCAGTCCGCCGATCGCCGCCGCGGCCGCGCCGTACGAGGGAGCCGCAAGCCCCTGCTTGCCGCGTTTCTCGGCCAGCGTGACATTGTAGGTCAGGCACAGCCGGAACCCGCTGCGCACCGGCCGGACCTCGTGCTGGCAATCGGCATAGAACGCGGCATAGCTCAACTCGTGCCCCGACGCCGCACCCGTGAAGAGGATCTCGTGTTGCCGGCCGTCGTGCGATACGACCAGCTCGCCGCCTTCGTATTTCGCCGGCAAGGCGATCACCAGCGTGGCGACCATCCGATCGAGCTTCTCGCCGTCGCGATGCGGCAAAAAGAAGCTGCCCTTTTCGTACACCAGCAGCTTGTACAGGTGGGCCGCCAGCTTGCGGTCTTCCAGCCCTAAGGCCCGCTGGACGTCCTGGAGGATAGAAGCGACGAGATCGTCCCACTTCGGGTTCGTCAACTGAAATTGATCGGGGTCCAGTTCCCAAACGCGCCGCACGTTGGTATCGACCACCGTTTCTGTCCCTTTGCCATAGGGCGCTTGATGGCAGAGTTTCATCAGTTTGCGGGCCTGCGCCGTCCCCAGCGGCAGCCTCACCGCGCCCAGACCGCTGACCTCCAATCCCGGCATCGTCAAAGGCCGATCGCCCCAGGTACAGACCTCGCCCGGCCGATCCACTCGACTCAGAGCGTCGAGGAGCTTGCCGTGCCCGCCGGCGGTCTTGCCGGTCCTTGCCATGTCGACTCCGATCTGAAAAAAGTGGTTGCGGTTCCTTCTGGAAACCAAGCGTCCGGCTCGCCAAATCCGCAGCGCGACCGGCATCGCATCCATATTATTCTGCCGCGCGGGCGATTGGGAAGATGGCATGCCGGCGCGGCCCGGTGTAGCGGTGGTCCTGCGCAAACTGGGTGCTCAGCAAAGAGATCAAGTTGTCCATCAGGAACTTGGCAAACGGCCGGACGGGGACGATGGCATGCGTCGATGCAAAGGCTTCGCACCGATCTTCCACCAGATCTGGCTGGAGACGATCGTCGCTCCACGGGTTCCTATGACGCGAACCGCGGAGGCCGACCCCCTGGTGTTCCCTGGGGGTCACGGTCTTTTCTCTCCGTGCCCTCCGTGCCTCTGTGTTTCCAATTCCTCGGAACTACTCCTGATTGGAAAACACAGAGACACAGAGAACACGGAGAAAGGAACGCCCGTGACGGGCGTTTGCCGCATCCATCATTCATCCTTTCTCCCGCTCGAAGTACTCGTGGACGTCTTCTTTCAACGGCATGGTCTCGTGGTCGCGCAGCTCGAGATCGGGCTCCGGGTCCCGTTCTTGTCTGTGCAGATCTCGGCGGTCTCGTCGCGTTCCGACAGCGCGGTCGTCAGCCTGGCGATCCCGCTTTTGGGACAACGGTTATTTGTTCTTTTCCTTTTTCTCTCGCTTCAGTTTTCGCTTCTCGTCGGGACTGCGTTGGGCCTTCTTCTGCGCTTCTCTTTTTCCTTTGTCTTTGCTTCCCTTGTCACCCATCTTTGGTTCTCCCTGTTTGGGGGGTCGAAACGTGGTCGATCACATCGATGCAACGATTGTTGGTCGGGCCGCCGGGAAAAGCAATCGGGGAGAAAGCAGGGGGCAACCGCGAAACGGAAACGAATCCTCAGGGCAATTCCCGCAATCGGATGTGCCGGTACCATACTCGGGCCTTCAGCGGGCTGACGCTGGCGTGTTGCAGGGCGATGTGCCCACGTCTGGCCTTGGCGAAATCCGGCATCTTCGCGAAATTGCTCTCGCTGACCGCCGCCCGAAACTCGTCGCCGAAGAAGTCGACGTCAAGGATCTCGACGTCGTTGAGCCAATGCCGGAGGCGGCCACCGTCCAGTCGAAAACGGGCGTGGTTCCATTGCCCTGGCGGGTTGAGCTTCTTCGCATCGGCTGGAGCAACAAGAGCGTAGATCGAACCGGCGGAAGTCTTCGGATCCTGGGCGTCCGGATGGCCCGCGTCATCGAGGATCTGAACCTCCGGTCCCGTGTGCCATACCTCGGGATGCTGTTCCGTCACCATGAAAAAGATGCCCGCGTTTCCGCCCGGGGCGATACGCCACTGAAGCTCGAGTTCGAAGTTTTCATAGGTTTGCCGGGTAATCAGGTCGAGCACGTTTCCTTCAACCAGCGGCTTGAGCATGCCGTCTTCCACGGTCCATGCGTCTCGGGGGAACCCGTCGCGGCGAAAACCGCGCCAGTGTTCCGTGCTTTGACCGTCGAACAGCACCGTCCATGCGTCCTGCTTGACGTCTGCCGCGAGGCCATCGAAATGGGGAAATATCACGAAGAACCCGGACAGCAAGACGCTGAGCATCCAATTGTTGGTCAGCGGCATGTGTGCGTTGTGACCCTTCTCTTGCATCGGTGATCCTTTCACGTTCCTACAAAAAGGCTGCTTGGAGAAAACGGGTGGTGGCGACGTTAACGTAGTGGTCGTCTGGTTCGACCAACTCGACCAACTCGACCAACTCGACCGGCTTGACCGGCTTGACGGTCGCCGTCGCGTCTGTCTGGTTCTCGGTTCTAGTATACCTGGGTCGCGACCCGTTGGTCAGATCCAGCACACCATCGTTGCCGCAGAACCGCCAAACGTTGCCCGCCGTGCCGATCAACCGCAACGGTCTTCGTGATTGTGGCTGCAAAAGGAAAAAGAATCCAGCCTGGTGTGCCGGGAAAAACTTCATTCACGCTGCTTGACGATGTCCCGTAGACGGTGTACGTTGAAATTGGGTCCGATGCAGCGATTTCAATATGCGCATTCAAAATACAAAGATCGATTACGTTTCGACGGGCCAATTTGGCCACTGCAGCGACCGAGCATCTTCGCGAACAGATGGTTTGTCGAAGCATGCATCCGGTGATACGCTGCCTGAATCGCGGGTTTGCGAGTTGCACCTGGAAGACGCTGAGGATCTACTTCTGGTTCGCGGCGTGTAGGCACTGGGACTGGCTCCGAGCATAAAGGAGGCATAAATTTCCTCTATTTTCGCGGTTATCAACGCTGAGGGCGGCCTGGCAGTTGCTAGGAAAATTCATTGAGTTTGCCCAGTGACTCGTCGCGTTGCCCAATTGTGTGGAACGAGCAAGAGCAGAGGCCTTGTGTGTTCCGGTGAAAAGCGGTTTTCGCCAGTTTTTCCTTGTTTCCTTATCAATAGGAGTGACGTTATGTTTCACAGAGGTAACGCAGCGGGCTTTCGAGTATTGAGGGGTTTTACGTTAGTAGAACTGCTGGTCGTCATTGCGATTATTGGAGTTCTGGTTGCACTGCTACTGCCCGCAGTGCAGGCGGCCCGCGAGGCCGCACGGCGGAGCCAATGCACCAACAACCTGAAGCAGATCGGCCTGGCGCTGCACAACTATCACGACGTCCACAATGCCCTCGTCTCGCGGACGGGTGGTACGCAAGGGCCAGACCCTTGGCACGACAGCAACAACGGGCAATTGAGCGGTTTTATTGGCCTGCTGCCGTTCATGGAGCAGGGTCCGCTGTGGGACGAGATCAGCGGGGGCGTTGAATTTCCACCTGGACCTGGTGGAAGAGCGACGCCGTTTGGCCCGGCTGCTTGGAGAACCGATTATCGTCCTTTCCGGCAGCAGGTACCGACGCTCCTGTGTCCTTCGGACGGCCCGGGCGCCGACCGGAACCCGGCCAATACCCAAGGCCGCAGTAATTACGCGTTCAGCAGCGGCGATTCGATCAACAACAACGCCTACGACCGGCCCACCAGGGGGCCGTTCGGGTACCACTACTACGCGCGGTTCGCGACGGTCATAGACGGCTTGAGCAACACCATTGCGATGGGAGAGCGCGTGATCGATACCGCAAACCGGATGGTCCGTTCGGGCACCGCCATCAATGTCGGCCCCGTCCACCAGGACCCGACGCTGTGCCTGGCCACCGCCGTCGGTAACCGCTATCGCGACGGCGTCACCACGCGTTCAGAGTCCGGGTTGACATGGGCAGACGGCCGGCCCGCATGGAATGGCATCAGCACGGTCTTGCCGCCTAACTCGCCGTCCTGCATGGCCGATGATCGGAGTTGGCAGTGGGGGCTGTGGAGCGCTTCCAGTCACCATCCGGGCGGGGTGAACGTGGTGATGCTCGACGGCTCGGTGCATTTCATCTCCGAGACGATCAATACCGGCAGATTGGACCTGCCAGAGGTCGGTCGAACCAGCGGTCTACCGAGCCCCTACGGCGTTTGGGGAGCGTTGGGCTCGATGGGTGGCGGTGAGGCGGTTCAGCTGCCATGATGACGCATGACAGGAGACACACAATGCATGACAGGAGATACCCAGTGTTCACCTTACGCTCGATCGTTGTCCTAAGTGTTAGCGTGCTCGTTTTCGGAAGCTTGGGCGGATGCGGCGGCGGAGACGGGCATCCGCCTCGAGTTCCCGTGGAGGTCGAGGTGACGTACAACGGTGCGCCGGTCGAAGGCGCGCACGTGACGTTTGCCCCGGTGGGCGAGAGCCAGTCGGCGTTCGGTACGACAGGGCCGAACGGGAAAGCCTTGTTGAGCACCTTTGGTGAGAACGACGGCGCACTGCCCGGATCCTATCAGGTCGGCGTGAGAAAGACCCAAATCGCGGACCCGGCATCGATGGCCCCCGATGACACGGGCGCCATGCCTATGGGCGATTCAGCGCAAAGGCCGACGGAATTCAGGGAGGAATTGCCCAGCAAGTATGCCTCGCCGTCCCATTCGGGTCTCGAGGCCACGGTGACCGAAGGGGCAGGGAAGAACACCTTTCGGTTCGAACTGACCGATTGACGTTCGTTTATTCCGAAACCGCTTGTACCGCCCGCGGTCAGGTCTCCAATCGTAGGACGGAATGAATTCCGTTCTACGACAAGACGTTTCTGACCGCGGGCGGTATCTATGATGTTTGCTGTTGCTGCGTGGTCAATGCACGGACCCATGGTAGCCGAACAAACCTCCGAGCATCCCTTTGGAAAGCAACGCTCCAGACCATACGGCATTAACACGCGACAGCGAATGTCCACGGGTGAAGTGACAACCGTCGAATGTGAGAAGTGGGAAGAAACGCCGATGATCCAGTCTTGGAAGCATCCGTCCTCTGCCGATGATCGTCAGCAGGTGTCGGACGGCGGGAGCCGCGACGTACTTCCTGGATGGCTTCGTCAATCACACGATCTGCCTCTTCCAACGCAACCCCCTGATGAGTTGAACCTGCAGTGCCGAGGCGGGTGGGTTACAGCCACTTGGGCTCGCCAATGCCCAGCCGACGCATCTTGTTCATTGTTTTTGCAGTGGCACGGGTGGGAGTTGAACCCACAGACGATCACCAAGGTTTGAACTTGGCCGCTTTGCTGGTTTGCGTACCGTGCCGTCGTTGTCTAAGGCGTCCCCGATGGAGGATGATGAACTTCTGCAGTTCCCAGTAGGCTTCTTGCGTTTCGTCGTTCTCCA
>REEF01000483.1 GCA_007695205.1 Planctomycetaceae bacterium | reverse complement strand
GCGACTACGACGTGCCGGGCGAGATCCGTCGGTTGGGCACCGAGTTCATCTGCCAATTCCACATGAAGGAGAACGGGAATCTGTTGGGCCGCGGCAAAGTCGATTTCCCGCGTGTCAAGGAAGCGATCGAAGACATCGGTTACACCGGCTGGCTGATCCTGGAAGGCGCCACGGTCAGCGGCCGATCGCTGGTCGACTGTTATCGCGAAAACCGGCGGTTTCTGCGTGAATTGTTCGGGATCGTTTGACTGTGAACTTAACCGGCTGCGCCGGGACCTGAAACCCTAATCTTTCACCTAGGCTCTGTCAGAAAAGGGGTCTGACCCTCTCCGGGCACACCGTATTTTTCGAGTTTTCAGCGTGCCCTCCAAAGGGTCAGACCCCTTTTCTGACAGAGCTAAGTGTCATTGTGCTTGCTCCGAACCGTCCCCAAAAAAATTCTACTTGCCCTGGGGACGCCAGCAGATAACAATGTAGTATCGGGTCGCACGAACGCAGTGCGATGGACACTCCAGGCCGTGACGGGGCCGCATTCTCGGCTAAAGCGGTCGAAGCGGCGAACTTAATCGAAAGGAGGGCATCCATTGTCAAATTGCTGTACTAGCCAACGAGGTGGCCGCACTTAGCGGCGGTCGGCGGGCTGCCGACTGTGCAGCCACCGCCTCGTGACACGCGGTCAGCAACCGATCCGTGTTTACGAGCAAATCGGCCCGCATTCCATCCGGGATGCGGGCCCTCTTTATGCGCTGATCTGCTCACTGAACTTGAATTCGATCAGACATCGCACAACTGGACGGCCTGCGTCAATCCCGCCATCGGATCTCGGGTCGGAATGAATTCCTGGCCCACATAGCCCTTGTATCCGATATCCAGCAACGCTTTCATGCACGGGGGATAATTGATCTCTTGAGTCTCGTCCAGCTCACCGCGACCGGGATTGCCCGCCGTATGGACATGATTGATCGCTTCGCCGCATTGGTGGATACGACGAATGATGTCCCCATCCATGATCTGCACATGGTAGATGTCGAACAACAGCCCGAACCGCGGCGAGCCGACTTGGCGAATCAGATCCATGCAATAGTCCACATGATCGCCCTGGTATCCAGGGTGTCCCTTCATCGGATGATCGTCCGCTCGCGTGTTCAGGATCTCCAGTGACAGATTCACCTTCTTCTGCTCGGCGTAGCCCACGATCTTCTTGAAACCGGCGACGCAGTTCTTCAGCCCCTCCTCGGGATCGATCACTCGGCGATTGTCCGGCAACTGATCCAGATCCGGATTATCGCCTCCAGCCCATTCGCCACTTTCTTCCGCATAACCGGTAAAGGTGATCACGGTCGGAACCCCCGCATCGGCGGCCTGGTCGATCCGCTTGCGCAGTAGCTCGATGCAACCATCCTGGTAGCGGGGGTTGTTCATTCCCTGCATAAACAGATGGCTGGGCGAGATGGCGCAGGTCAGCCCGTGCTTTTTCAGCGTCGGCCAATCCTCGGGCGCAACAAGCTCGATGCTTTTGCACCCCAGCCGTTTGGCCACCTGGCACATTTCGTCCAGATTCCAATAGGGGGCGTAACACCATTGGACCAGGGACTGTTGAATCCGCTGGTGCTTGGCGACCGGTTCATCCGCTCGAGCAGATGAACGCAGTGCCAATGCCCCGGCGGCTGCGGTCAGTCCGCCGATCCATTGTCGCCGATTGACAGAAGAAATCGAAGCGCGTTGTTTGGAGTGCATGTTGGTTCCTCGTCGGTTGTGAGATACGGAAAGCGCTGCGAGGGCGCCATATACATTATCGCTGCCCGCTACGTTACACTGACGGCAGACGAGATGCAAGTCAACCAAGGCGGAGCGGCCGCTGGACAGGAGAACACGTTCTATGGCGAAGCGAACGCTGGGACCATACATCATCGATCGGCGTCTAGGGCATGGCGGGATGGGAACGGTCTATGCCGGAGTCCATGATCAGACGGGCCAATGGGCAGCGATCAAAGTGCTGGCCGAAAACCTGAGTGCCGATCCCCGATTTCGGGAGCGTTTCCAAGGCGAGGTCGAGACGCTGAAGATGTTGAACCACGCCAACATCGTCAAATTGATGGGCTACGGAGAAGAGGACGGGCAGTTGTTCTTCGTCATGGAGCTAGTCGAGGGGCTGTCGCTCGAGGCCAATCTGCAGGCTGGCCAACGATTCCCTTGGCAGCAAGTCGTCGATATCGCGGTCCAGGTTTGTGCGGCGTTGAAGCACGCGCACGATCACGGTGTGATCCATCGCGACTTAAAACCCGCCAATCTGTTGATCACGGCCGACGGGACCGTAAAGTTGACGGACTTCGGGATCGCCAAGCTGTTTGGAGTCTCCGGACTGACGATGGCGGGCAGCATGATCGGGACACCGGATTACATGGCTCCCGAACAGACTCAGGGTCATCCGGCGACGGCACGGAGCGATCTGTACAGTCTGGGATGCGTGATGTTTGCGTTGATCACTGGCAAACCGCCGTTTACCAGCCCTTCGCTGACCAAGATCATCGATCGCGTCCGCACGGACGATCCGCCGCCGTTACGGCAGTTGGTCTCCGATGTGCCCGAGCCGATGGAACGGGTCGTCGCCCAGTTGTTGCGAAAGGATCCATCGCAGCGGATCGCGACTCCCAAGGCGCTGGCGAACCTGCTGCGCGCGATGCAGCACGCGTTGACCAGCAAGGCGCTGCCCATCGAACCAGAAACCGTCCACCCGTCGCAGCCTTCGCCATCAAGCTCGACTTCCGAACAGCCCACCGTCGACTTCAGCACCGATGAAGCTCAGCATTTCCGCGGCGGAACGTCCGGTTCGGAATCCGCCGACCATGGTTCGGACCAGCCGGAAGATCATGACCAGACGACGATCTTCGATCCTCAGATGGCTTCGTCCGACACCGCTGGCTCGACACGCCAGACGCGATTCACCGTCGTCCCCGCGTCGGAATCTCGCCGCGAAACGGTCGTCGCCGACCCCAGCCGCTCAGCCACGCTCGAGCGCTGGACCACCATCGGGATTGCGGTGGTTTTACTCGTCATTATCGGTTCGTTCGTTTGGGCTTTTCTACCGCCGTCGGCCGATCGTTTGTACGGGCGTATCGAGCATGCTGCCAACGATCCGTCACCGCCGATTCGCTACACCAAGTGGATGGAGGAATTTCTGGAGCGGTTCCCGGACGATGCTCGAGTCCCGCGGGTATACCGCTGGCAACAGCAGACGGCGTGTCGCCAATTGCAGCAAGAGCTGCAGGTCAAGCTGCGCGGGCTGACCGAGCCCGAACAGCGTTACTTGGAAGGTATGCAATGGTTGGACGAAGGCCAAGTCGACCAGGCGTGCGATTCTTTTCAGCAGATCCTCCAGCAATTGGCCGATAGCCCCCCGGCTGAACTCGGCATCACTGGACGGCGATTACTGGAACGCACCCAGTACCTGATCGAAGAACTGGACTGCGATCCAATCGACAGTCACGAACCCGGGAATCTCGATCCATGAACAAGATCCGTACGTTTATCGCAGTGGATGTGGATGAAAGCGTCCGACGCCGGGCAGCTCGATTGATCGAGCGGTTGGCTACCAGCGCTGGAAATGTGAAGTGGGTCGAACCGCAGAATATGCACCTGACGCTGCAGTTCTTGGGCGACGTTCCGCAGCCGGACGTCCACGAGGTCTGCCTGGCTGTCCGACGAGCCGTTGTGGGGTGCGTGCCCTTTGCGATGTCGCTGCTGGGTGCCGGCGCGTTTCCGCACGCGGGGCGCCCCAGCACCTTCTGGATCGGGGTGGACGAGGGTGCCCAGCAACTGAAGACGCTACAGCGACGCATCCAGCAAACGCTCAAGCCGCTAGGATTTCCCCCCGAGCGCCGTGCCTATCATCCGCATCTGACCATCGGCCGCATCCGACGTGGCTCAGTATCGGGAGGATCGCAGCTTGCGAGCGATCTGCGGGATCAGCAGTCGTTTGATGCCGGTCGCTCGACGGTCGACCAGGTGATCGTCTATGCCAGCTACCTGGAACGCACCGGCCCCAGCCACCAGCCGATGAGCCGCATTGTGTTGCCCGGTGCTCCGTCGAACGAGTAAGGACCGGCAGTGTCACGGGGTCGGGAGTCGTTTTCGGTCCACGACGGACCATAGGGAAACGAGCTTGCCCGAAAACGACTCCCGAC
>REEF01001054.1 GCA_007695205.1 Planctomycetaceae bacterium | reverse complement strand
TCCCAGTAGACCTTGTTCCATTTGTGATTCTCAAGCAATTGATAATTCAAACCACTATGGATATTAAAATAATGGTAGCCATGACGAGAATCGTAGGGAACAAAAGCATCGTCGTAGTGTACGTTATCAACCGTCGTATCGTCCCGACTATCATTGTGCAACACGATGTTAAAGGATACAGTCCGGAAACCAGGTAAGTCCGGATAGACCCAGAGGGTTATCCGGTTCCACTCGGTCCAATCTTCATTGTCTACTCTGTAAATGGCGCTGGCGGAACCCCATGGTCTGCCCCGAAGAGAGGTGAAGTTTGGTTCGCCTTTCGTGGGGGAAGTCAGTAGAACGGAAGCCCGGCCCTTATAAAACCTATCATGAGACAGGGAAATCGTCCCATATCCCCGGGGATCTACCCACGGCTCCCAATTCTCCAAACTTTCCATGTCTGACAATCGTCTCGATGCGATTGCCGGTTTTTGGGATTTCTCATATTCAAGAGAATTCTCCGGCGGTGCTTTCATGGGCATATCGGGGATAATCGTTTTAGCCGAAGAGGCCGGGGGGGCTTCGGTTGCTGCTGGCTTGGGTTCCTGAGCAAAGCCCGCAGTACCCGTCAGCAGTATGGCCACGACCGGCGCGAAAGACTTAAAAAAACGTCGCATGATGTTTACTCTCCGTACTGAGTGATGCGAGTGGAAAGGACTGAAGTTAGTACATGATAAGGTCCGTCTGCTGACGCGTCAATTACTGACCTGCAGAGGGTTCCTCAACCTTCGGTTCGCGTTTCGGCTCTGATGTTTCCTTCTTCAGTATCGAGGCAGGCTCATTCGTTCGTGCTGCGGGGGGATCGTAGGAGGGGAACAGCCGCTCGACGAACTCGTTACCTGCTCGAGCAGATACGGAGCCTCGCGCTGCGGAACCCAGCGCACGCGGTCGAGCCAAACGGCGTCTCCCTGGCGCGCCACAAGCCCCGGCGTCTCGCCGCTGTTCTCAAGCATGACTTTGCGGAGCACGAGCGAGCCAAATCGCATCACGTCGAGCACCGGCTGGTCCCCTCGGTCGTCACGAAGGGCGATCGACACGTCCTCGAGCGTCAAATCGAACTGCCGTTGGGCGTCGCCAAGCACCGTCAGGGGGCGTGCGAGGCGGGTAGCCTTGACGTTGCGGAAGTGCAGTCGCCGAGCGGGCTGGCCCGTCTGCCACGTACCTCGCTCGAAATTGTACTCGTACACCCGGTCAAGGTTGTCGATCGTACAGTCCTCGATCAACCAATTGTCGCTGGGCAGCTTGGGATTGCGGTCGGTCGGGGCGAAGTGGCAGAACGCCGCGAGCATGTTCGTTCGCGGCGAACCGCGCCGCACGCTGATCAAGTGGGGATGCTCGCCCGGCCCCCAGAACTGGCACTTCCTGACCACAAGATTCACGCAGCCGAGCCGGAACCCGTTGCACGACGAGTTGATCCGGCAATCGAGGATCTCGAAGTCGGTGTTGTCGCAACCGGCCAGGCAGTCGTCTCCCGTGCGGAAGTCGCAGTCGCGCACCGTAAATCGTCGACAGGCTTGGGCGTGCAGCGCGTCGTGCCCACCCCGAACCGATACCTCGCGAACCTGTACATCGGAACAATCGCGGCAGAACATGGCGTAGTTGCCGGTCCGCACAACAGCAAGATCGGCGACAGCGACGTCGCGGCACCCGAGCAGCACGATGGCGTGCGGTCCGCGGAACCCCTCTTCGCCCTTGGGATTCTCGCAATCGGCGCCGTCAATGCGTCCCGGGCCTTCGATGCGGATGCCGCGGGCATCGCGGGCGGTGATCAGAGCGTCGAGCCAACCGCCCTGGCCGAAGTCGCGCCAGTTGGTACTCCCCCGGAGGACCGCACCTTCCTCGAGAACCAGGCGGATATTGTCCCGCAGCCGAATGGCCCCCGAGACAAAACGTCCCTTGGGAAAGCGAATCGTGCCCCCGCCTTGGTCGGCCGCCGCGTCGATGGCCGCCTGAATTGCGGCAGTCTGAAGGCCGTGGTCGTCGGGCTTCGCGCCGAAATCGGTCACGAGGCGTTCTTTGAGGGTCTTGTCGTCCGCGCCGGCCCAACGGGTGGCGGTTGCGAATCCCCCTCCTGTCGCCACTACCGCCGAGCTGAAAACTGTTCCGAGTCCGATGTTGACTGCCTCGCGGCGAGTGAGGCGGATAGCCCCTGGCTTGTCATCTTTCATGTCGATGTGCCTTCGTGGTTGAGTGGTCCATGGGTAGAAAACATGTTAGACCGCCAGTTCCGTTGACGTCACGGCTGTCAGTCCGCAAACGCCTCGAGCTCGCCGCACGAGCTGAAGGCCTGGTTCGGATTGTCGCCGCTCGCCGGTCGTCCAAGGACGCGCACGGCCATGGCTTGCACCGGTTCTGCCAGCCGTTGCGTGAAGGTCTGGCCCGGCTTCAGCCCGGCCTTGTCCGTGGCCGTGGTGGCAGGGTAAGTAGCCAGTTCCCCCACGGTTTCCCAGGGGCCGCCGGGCGTACGTTGCACCTGAATACGCGGCTTGCCGACACTGGCGTCGAACCAGCCGCCGTCGTGGAAGTCCTTGCCGTGAGTGAAAGCCACGCGAGCGATGGTCGCCGGTTCAGTCAGTGTCACGGCGAACCAATCCTGCTCCGCGGGCCGTCCGTCGAAGGTCACCACCAGCGTGGTCTTGTCGCCGTCGTTGATCGAGCCCGACAGGTTGCCCAGGCGAGAACGGCTTTCGTGGCCGTCGAGTAACAGCCCGATCTCGGGCAACTCGACCCCGGGCGCGGGCAGCCAGACGCGATACGCGCCGCCGTCGCTGCCGGCATCCGCAAACGTCACAAACCTGGCCTGTGCCGGTTGCGGCTGCCGTGCCGAGCGCACGTTCGCGCCGAAGACCAGTTCACTGCCGGGCTCAAGCGTGAAGGGCGGTTTGCCGAGATCGGCAAAGCCCAGTGCGGCCGGTGAAGGCAGGCTGGGGTTCTTGCTCGTGTCGTAGGCCAGTACAAACGGCCCCCAGGTCAAGGCCGATCGGCCCGCGTTGCCGTGGGCGCCCATGACGACGTTTGCGCCCAGGTTGAATCGCAATTCCACGCGGTCGCCGTCCTTCCATTCGCGCGCGGCCAGCGTGATCCATCCGTGGCGCTCCGTGGTTTCGGTGTCTTGGCCGTTCACGGACAAGCGCACCGGCTTGGCCCACGCCGGGGGGCTGACTTGCAGGGCGAATCGCGCCGGCTGCGCCAACTTGAACGTCAGCACGGATTCACCGCGATGCGGGAACTTGCTCTCTTGTTCCACGTCGACCTTCGCGCCGCCCAACTCGACCGTTGCGTGCGAAGTCTCGAACGTGTTCACGGCAAGAGCGTCCGCATCATCCACGCGCGTTTTCAAGTAGGCTGCCAGCGGGGCCAGGGCCATGCCGCGCGGGCCGCTGGAGACGCAGCAGTTGATGCCGGGGCCGTAAGGTTTCTTGCCATCCAGGGAGGTGAAGTAACACCACTGCGCCCCGTCGGGCCGCTGGGCTGCCGCGAGATGGTTGTAAAGCGTGCGCTCCAGTTCGTGGGCAAACTTCGCTTCACCGGTGAGCCGGAGCAGTTGCAGGTTGAACTGAATCCAGGTGGTGGTGACGCAGGTCTCGGCCACGCGGGCGCTCTCTCGGTTGGGCAAATAGTGGTCGCCGTAGAAGTATTCGCCTTGGCTGGTGCTGCCGGTCAGGTACAGCCGATTCGTCACCACGTCTTGCCACGCGTTTTGCACCGCCTGAAGCGCGTCGCGGTCGCCGGTGACGCGGACCAGTTCGACCAAGCCGGCCAGGTTGGATAGCATCTCGTAGGCCTTGCCGTTGGCGGTCTTGTTGACTTGCTTATCCTCCAGCAGAGCGGCGATGATCTTCGGCCCTTTCGGCTCGTCCCATGAGCGGACGATGTATCGGGCGAAGTCCAAGTATCGCTCGTCGCCGGTGAAGCGATACAGCAACACGATCGGTTCCAGCACGCTGGTCGCGGCCATGCCGACGTGCGTGCCGGCGGCCAGGATGCTGCGCTTCTCCGGGAAAGTGGCGAGGAGAAGATCGGCCATTTTCCGGCATGCCTCGAGGGCCGCGGGGTCGCCGGTGTACTGATGATAGGTCAGTAGGCCGATCAAGTTGTACTTGTGCGACCAGACGTCCCAGTCGGCGTTGGGCCTGTCATCGAGGCCC
>REEF01001053.1 GCA_007695205.1 Planctomycetaceae bacterium | reverse complement strand
AGAGCGTTTTCCACATGGTTCGTTGTTGCCCGAAAACGACTCCCGACCCCGTTGCCGGTGGGTCCCGCGCGCCGAGCGGGACCGAATGGGTAGACAAATGCCCGCCAGAAATGCAGATCCCGCTCGGCGCGCGGGACCTACTAAATCATTGGCCGAAAACGACTCCCGACCCCGCCCGCGTCCGTAATGACCGACAACCGCCCCAGGAGCCTTGGCGGCGTGATAGAATCTCCCCAACCAGTCACCTGGTTGTTCCCCATTGGCCAATTGGATATCCTGGTCCGTTTGGCGTTGCAGCTTGGGTGCGGTAAACATCGACCGGATGGTGGGACACATGGATCTAAAAAACACCAAGACAATCATACTGAACGAAGGAGATGCCGACGCGAAACGCGAGGAGATTCGGCAGTACTTCCATGCCACGTACAGCCTGGACGAACAACTCTACGAGATCCTGGCTTCGGAGGCTGCGTTCTACCAGCGGCCGGAACCGTTGCGGCATCCATTGATCTTTTACCTGGGCCACACAGCCGTTTTCTACATCAACAAGCTGATCGTTGCCGGGATCGTTCGCGACAGAATCCATCCGGGGTTCGAGTCGATGTTCGCGGTCGGTGTGGACGAGATGTCTTGGGATGATTTGAACCCAGACCATTACGATTGGCCGACGTTGGCCGAAGTCAAGGCGTATCGCGACAATGTGCGGGCAACCGTCGATCAAGTCATACAGACCACGCCTTTGAAAATGCCCATCGATTGGGACCATCCGTTCTGGGTGATTCTGATGGGCATCGAGCATCAACGGATTCATGTCGAGACGTCGTCCGTGATCATTCGGCGTCTGCCGATCGAGATGGTGCGCCAGCTCCCGTTTTGGAGTATCTGCCCGCTGTCGGGCCAGGCTCCGACAAACGAACTGGTGCCGGTCGCCGGAGGCCGGGTCGTCTTGGGCAAATCGAAAGACCACGCGTTGTACGGCTGGGACAACGAGTATGGCGTTCAAAAAAACGATGTCGCCGACTTTGCAGCGAGCCGTTATTTGGTCTCGAACCGGGAATTCCTTGGGTTCGTCGAAGATGGCGGATACGAACAGGAACAATGCTGGACGCCCGAGGGCTGGAGATGGGTGAATTATTTTCAGGCACGGCATCCGCTGTTTTGGATCGACGCGCCGGACGGCTATCGCTTCCGGACGATGGCTCAGATCATCGATATGCCTTGGGATTGGCCCGTCGAGGTGAATTATTTGGAGGCCAAGGCTTACTGCAACTGGTTGGCGAAAAGAACGGGCAAACCGATCCGGCTGCCGACCGAGGCCGAGTGGTATCGGCTGCGCGATCTGCACGATATCCCGGACCAACCGTATTGGCAACAAGCGCCGGGCAACATCAATCTGGAGCATTGGGCTTCTTCGTGTCCGGTCAATCATTTCTCTTTCGGCGAATTTTTCGACCTGATCGGCAACGTCTGGCAATGGACGGAAACGCCCATCGTGGGGTTTGATGGCTTTCAAGTGCACCCCTACTACGACGATTTCTCGACGCCCACGTTCGATACGCAGCACAATCTGATCAAGGGCGGTTCCTGGATTTCGACGGGCAACGAAGCGACCCGCGACTCGCGCTACGCGTTTCGCCGCCACTTCTTCCAACACGCGGGGTTTCGATACGTCCAGTCCGACCAACGGGTGGTCGTGCCCGACGCGATGTACGAAACCGATTCGGCCGTGTCGCAGTACTGCGAATTCCAGTACGGCCCCTCCTACTTCGACGTGCCCAATTTTGCCGTGCGATGTGCTGCGATCTGCCGTCGCTACAGCCGCGAGCGTCCCGGCCGTCGAGCTTTGGACTTGGGCTGCGCCGTGGGGCGAGCCACATTCGAACTGGCAAAGGAATTCGAGTCGGTCACCGGGATCGATTTTTCCGCCCGCTTCATCCGAGTCGCCTTGCAATTGAAGGAAAAAGGCGTCATGCACTATGAACGGATCGAAGAAGGGGACATCGTTTCCTACCATGATGCCCGCCTGGCCGATTGGGACCTGGAATCGGTGACCGATCGCGTCGAGTTCTTCCAGGGCGACGCATCGAATCTCAAGCCACAATTCACCGACTACGACTTGATCCTGGCCGCCAATCTGATCGATCGACTGCTCGATCCTCGACGATTCTTGGAAACGATCCACCAGCGGCTGAATCCGGGCGGTGTTCTCGTCATCACCTCGCCCTATACTTGGCTGGAGGAATTCACGAAGAAGGAAGCTTGGCTCGGCGGTTTCCGGCAAGCGGGCGAGCCGTATTGGACCATCGACGCATTGCGCGATGTGTTGGGCCGCCACTTCCGGATGCTGGATGAGCCGCAGGATTTGGAATTCGTGATCCGCGAGACTCGGCGTAAATATCAACATACGGTGGCCGAAGTGACCGTCTGGGAGCGAAAGTGATCGAATCGAGAAAGCCAAGTCGGTTGGACCGTTGGCGCGGCGCGTTATGGGGCATGTTTGTCGGCGACGCGCTGGCCATGCCCGTCCACTGGTATTACGACGTCGCGGCACTGCAACGAGATTTCGGCATCGTCCGTGATTTCCAGACGCCGAAGGACTTCCATCCCAATTCGATCATGCCGTTGGCCAGCACGGGCAATGCAGGACGTGGTTCGCAGGAAGGCGAGGTGGTGGGCAGTGTCATCCTGCAGGGGAAGAAGCATCTCTGGGGTCGACGCCATCGTCACTACCACGAAGGCTTGCAAGCGGGCGACAATACCCTGAACCTGCTGTGTGTCCGTGTGCTTATGCGGTCGATCAACAAGCTCGGCCGTTATGATGCGGATGATTTCCTGCGCGAGTATATCGCGTTGATGACGACGGCGGACAGCCATCGCGATACGTACGCCGAGTCTTATCATCGCGCTTTCTTTGCCAATTATTCGCAAGGGGTGCCGCCGGATCAGTGTGCCGGCGCAGAGAACCACGACACCGCCTCGATCGGCGGGTTGGTCGGGTTGCCGCCGGTGATCATGGCGGTGGTGCGAGCGGGCGACGCGGGCGCGATCGACCGCACGTTGCTGCAACACCTGCGATTAACTCATCGGTCAGCGACGCTGGAGCGATACGCCTTGGCGCTGGGCCAACTGCTGCCGAGGCTGCTGCAGGATCCGCAGCCGCAGATCGGACCGCTGGTTGGCCAGGCTGCCGAGTCGCTTGGTTTTCCCGTAGCCAAGGTGGTCGAGCAAGTAACCCGTGAACGGCTGGATGATCTGCATGTGATCGGAGCCATGCTCAGCCCGGCGTGCTACATCGAGCATTCGTTTCCGGCCGTGTTGTATCTGGCGGCTCGCTATGCGGATGATTTCGAGGCGGCTTTGATCGCCAACACCAACGTGGGCGGTGATAATTGTCACCGTGGCGCGATTCTCGGCGCGCTGTTGGGTGCTGCGTTAGGCTATCAAGCGATCCCGGACCGCTGGCTTCGCGGGCTTCGCAGCCGCGATGCTTTGGAACAGGAGATCGAGTCCTTTCTGGTCGGATGCCAAGCATGATCGAGATTTTGTTACTGTCTCAGGTCGCCGCGACTCTGGTGATGGTAGGCGTGATCTGGTTCGTCCAGATCGTCCATTATCCGCTGATGGCCAGGGTGCCGGCGGCCGAGTTTACCGCTTTCGAGCGCGAGCACCAGAATCGGACGACGGTGGTGGTCGGGCCTACGATGTTGGTCGAAGCCTTCACGGCCGCTGTGCTGCTGGCCGTACCACTGCCAGGCACAGACTTCATTTTCCCAGTCGTGGGAGTAAGCCTGCTGGCAGTGATTTGGCTGTCCACCATCTTGATTCAAGTGCCGCTGCATGCGCGTTTGGAAAAAGGCTTTGACGCCAAGACGCACCGGCGTCTGGTGCTTTCGAATTGGATTCGTACGGTCGCCTGGACAGGACGCGGCGTATTGGTATTGGCCATGCTGCAGGCTACGTGAAAACGGCGTGAAAACGGGGACACACAATTTATTGACAATTCGGCGTTTTGCCCGCGACTTCCAACGCCGCTCTGATAAGTGGCCCCGACGATGAGGACGTCGTTCCAGTCGTGGCATGAAGCGAATCCCACAACGGCGGCAGGGATGGTTGGTTCAGCGTTTCATTTTGTGCAGCTCGTCGGCACAGTCGGTGTCGAGGATCAGGTGGTTGATTAGGCCCAGTTTGA
>REEF01000212.1 GCA_007695205.1 Planctomycetaceae bacterium | reverse complement strand
GATATCTACCGGTGGGACGGCGGGAACATGACGCTTCTTCAACAAGCGTCCACCGAATGGTCCGACTCGCTCAAGGCGAGAACCACATCCATCTACGTCTTCAGGTGATTCCCTTGGGCTGTCTTTGGCGCTGAACCCATTCCTGAAGGAGAAAACGATGCGTATCTGCAAGCGAACAATCTGTGCGGCCTTGTTGTGTGGCGTGTGCTTCCCCAGCGCGAAACTCCATGCCGTCGCTGGGCAACAGCCCGAGGGTGACGTGCCGGCTTTGATCGCTTCCCTTGCCGAGGCGATCGATGCCGGAAGCAGGACCTTCGCCATCCCATCGGCCGTTTATCGTTTTGGCCGGCGCTCCTTCGAGTTGAAGAACGTGCGGGACATGCAGATCGACGGTCAGGGAGCCACGTTCATTTTCGCGCTGCGAGGTGGGCGGGTGCGTCTGGAATCCTGCCAAAATGTCACGATGAAGAATCTGTTTGTGGACATGGAGCATCCTCCGTTCATCCAGGGAACCATCCGGGCGATTGACCGAGCCAACAAAACGATCGACTTTTCCGTGGACGACGGCTTCCTGTCCGAATACCGGTCTGGGCAAACATCGGCTCGCTACGTGATCATGGATCCCGCGGGCCATCGAGAGCTTCCGCTTCCCGACGCCCTGTCGCCTCCGCCGGTCGAATTGCCCTCCGGCTTGATGCGAGGGCGGCCGGTTCGACTGTTTCAGCCGGGAGCTGACCGTTTCGATATCGGTTACAAAATCGTGGTCAATATGCGAGGCTCCGGCGGTGGTATCTCCGTGAGTGGCTCTTCCGGGATCACGCTCGAGGACGTGGTCGTTTATGCCGCGGGCAGCTTTGCCTTTCACGAAAGTGGACGATCCGAAGGCGGCAACGTCTATCGGCGTTGCAAGCTCGTGCCGCGCCCGGGTTCGCCCAGCATCTGGGCAGGCGCCGCGGACGCGTTCCATTCCATGAACCAGCGGCGGGGACCGCACCTTATCGACTGCGAGTTCTCCTGGGCGTTCGACGATCTGATCAATATCCACGGCTTCATCAATCTGGTCATCGAGAAACGCGGCCCGGATCACCTGCTGCTGGCCGGTCCGTTCGAACGGGACTTCGATGTCGGCGACACGCTGAATTTCTACCGCTATCCCGACGCCGTTCCGGCTGGCCAGGCCGTCGTGACGGAGATCACGCCGGTGACCGAACCCTCTCGCAAGGAGGTCGAGCGCCGCGCCGCGGATTTCTTTACTGCTACCAACAAGCACAACCCGGTACGGTCTTTCCCCGGCAGCCAGCCGAGTTTGGTGAAGCTGGACCGCCCTGTTGATCTAAAGGAGTTCGATCTGGCCGTCTCGTCCGCGTATTCCGGGCGGGGCGCGGTGATCGAAAACTGCCACCTGCACCACGGGCATGTCCGCGGCATCTTGCTAAAGAGTCCCGACGCTACCATCAAAAACTGCACCATCGAGCACATCCATCGCTCGGGCATCGTGCTTTTGGCCGAGCAGTATTGGCTGGAGGGGCCTTTTCCGGACAACGTCAGGATCGTGGACAACGTTCTGAGAAACTGCGGTTTCAGTTCGCTCACGAATGCTGCCCCCATCCATACGACCAGCGATTTCGCGCGGCCCCGCGGAAACATCTCGCACGCCTTCAACATCCGCAACATCGAGATCTCCGGCAACAAGATCGTGGACGCGCCGGGCGTGGCCATCAAGCTGGTCAACGCCGACGGGGTGCTGGTCCGGAACAACACCATCATCAATCCGTTCAGGGGACTCGACCGGGAAGAAACGCTGGAATTTTCTGCTGGAATCCCGTCTAATGAACTGACCGACGTGATGAGGAACCCGTATTACGGGATTGTAACCATCAGTACCAGGAATGTGCGAGGTTTCGGCAATCGTTCCGAAAACACGCCCCCCGCGTGGCGAGGCATGGTCGGTGTCGGCGCGTGGTCGGAAAACATAGAAATCAGTGAGGAGTGATCGAAGGCAGTAGCGGAAGGCGCGGGAAGCCGCATCAAAAGGTCGAATTCCAATATTAAACGAATCCGAGAAGGCTGTAGACGCCGGCGGGCCAGCTTGAGGTGGACTGGCGGGGGAAGGTGCCGGCGCTGAGCAATCATGCGGTGAAACCGTTTTCCCCTCCACTCGTCGGCGAATTCGAGGGAAAATCGTTTGGTTTGAATCCGGCGGCGTGTGTCCAGCGAGTACTTAGGTAGAGTCCGTGAAAAGGGGCCCTGTGAAGCCGTGTCAACATGCGAGTCGGCACCGCCTACGATAACGGCCAGTTTTTACCGCCCTGGAACCGAGTGTGTCAGAAACGATCCTCGACAAAGTGGCTGCTGCCCATCCCGGGGCCGTGGAGCAGTGCCTGGCGCGCTACGGCCCCCTGGTGTGGTCGCTGGCGCGCCGCTTGTCGCCCACGTTCGCGGATGCCGAGGACGCCGCGCAGGAGATCTTCACCGATCTGTGGCGTGCTGCTCAGCGGTTTGATCCACGGCGAGAACCGTCCGAGGCTACGTTTGTCGCCATGATCGCTCGGCGGCGATTGATCGACCGCCACCGCAAACGGGCCCGCCAGCCGAACACGACCGACCTGGAACAATCGTTGACGATGCCGGCCGCCGAGCAGCCGGATCAATTGGAGCTTGGCGAAGAGGCTGGTCGCGTTCGCGAGCTGCTCGAACAACTGCGGCCCGAAGAGCGTCAGGTCCTGGAGCTAACGTTTTTTCACGGGCTGTCCCAGTCCGAAATCAGCCAGCGAATCCAACTTCCGCTCGGCACCGTCAAGACGCACGCGCGACGGGGCCTGATTCGCCTGCGAGAATTGGCTGCCGATTTTTTGGAACGTGCGAAGGAGCCAACGTCATGACCCCATCACCGCATTCCGATCACGATCGTCTGCTGGAACTGCTGGCGGAACGGGTGCTCGTGGGCCTCGATGCTGACCAGCAACACGAGCTGGATTCGTTGTTGCAGACGCAGCCCGATTTCGACGCGGAATGCCTGGACCGCACGGCCGCCCTGCTGGACTGGGCGGTCGCAGCCGGCGACACGGAACCTTTGCCGCAGTCGTTGCAGGACCGCATTCGGGCCGGTAGTAGGTTGGGTCTCCAGACCCGACCCGGCGCGGGGGACGGGGCTGGAGACCCATCCTACGAAGACGGGGCTGGAGACCCATCCTACGAAAGCGCCCGTGCCCCAACGGTTGGCGCCGCAGCGCGAGTCGCCCAGCGAATGCACCGGCGCGAGGTGGTCGCTTGGCTGGCCGCCGCCGCGTGCCTGTTGTTGGCCGTGTTCGCTTGGTGCACCCGACCGACGCTGCCTCCGCCTCTGAAGTCGCCAGCGGTTATGAACAGCGAACCGCCCGTAACTCCGCCCGGGACCGATACGCCCGACCCGTCCGCCGCGATACTGACCGTCGCCCAGCAGCGCGAGCAACTGCTGGCCTCGGCTCCCGATGTGCTGCATTTGCAACTGGTGAGCGACGACAGCGGAGCGGTTGCCAGGGAGCCCGGCGGCGATATTGTTTGGAGCAGCGGACGGCAGATGGGGTACCTGCGTCTGCAGGGACTGGTGAACAACGACCTGCCGCAACGTCAGTATCAGCTCTGGATTATCGGGTGCGACGCAGCGGGCAGCGAGGTCATCAATGGCGGCATGTTCCATGTGGATCGGAGCACAGGCGAACTGATTCTGCCGATTCAGGCAGACCATTTCGTTCAACAGCCAAAGGTGTTTGTCGTCAGCGTGGAACCGCTGGGAGGCGGCCATGCCTTGACCGCACCCCTGCTGGCCAAGGCGGACGGCGTGGGGCCGTGAAAAGACAAATTGAAAAACTCAATGCAAGCTCGAAGGAGTGAATCGAAATGAACGCGACCTTCTACATCCGCCGAGCAACGCAGCACCGTTTCAGTCTGCTTCTGCTCGGTGCGGTCCTGCTTGGAATGCCCACCGATGTCCATGCCTTATGCGGTCTGGATGGCGCCGTTCGCGAACAGCTCCACCACGTGGATGATGCTGAGGCGTTGCGAGCCCTATCTCGGAGAATCAGCTTGCACGGTACCTGCTCCGTTTGCCATCTTGCTAGGTGGGGCGGGCCGCGCAACGAGTATGGCAACGCGGTCAACACGCTGTTAAGGCTCAGTGAGCGCGAGGATCCTGTACGGCAACGGGACGC
>REEF01000791.1 GCA_007695205.1 Planctomycetaceae bacterium | reverse complement strand
GAAGACATCGCGGACATCATCGCCCGGATCAACTCGCCGCTGCTCGGGGCGTGCTACGACCTGAGCGCTGCGATGGCTGCGGGGGACGATCCGGTCGCCGGTGTTCGCCTGCTCGGGCGGCGTCTGTGGGCGGCCCGAATCAAAGATCGTGATGCGGACGGAAGTCCGTGCATGCTCGGCGAGGGCGAGTTGCCTTGCCGTGACTTCGTCCATGCGCTGACTTGGCCATTGGGGCGCAGTGGGGGGAGGGGACGCCACGGGTGGGGCGACGGGAGTTGGTGGCGGGGCCTGCGCACGATCATTCTCTTCACGCGGAATGGTGTCTTCGAATGGAGTCGGCCACGTGGGTGCAGCGGCAGGAGCGGTCGCGGCAGACGGGGTGGCGGCAGACGGCCTCGGTTGCACAGCAGCCTGGTTCGGCGGACGTGGCCGGCGAGGGATCCCGAAGAATTCGTCGGGCTTGTTAAACTGCTCGGCAGTCATGCGGTACACGCTTCCATCAAGCAGGAGCACCGCCCCCCCCTCCTTTTCCACGTCAGGAAAGTATGCCAAAATAATGTTTGAGACGCCGTCCACCGCTTCCCTGAACTGCAGCCCCCACCATGTAATCACACATCCGCGATCTTGGAGTTCTGCCAAAGTAGGGTCATGGGCAAGGAGTTCAGACCAGTCGGCGGGCGACCGTCGATGCTGATCGTGAAATACGTGCCAGGTCGATCCCAGGGCTCGCAACTGATCGCGGTCGCGTTCCCACTTGGCGGCATCCGACGTCCGTTGACGGACTTCTTCGATGACGCTTCCCAAACCGCATCCTGCGACGAGGATTGCGGCGGCAAGGTAGAGAACTGATCTCGAGACGGTACGTAGAAGGCACATCGTTGGGCTCCTGCATCTTGTCATGGCGAATCGTCGGAAACGGATACAGAACGGCAACGCGTATTCTACGCGACTTCTGGAACTGCGGCAAGAAGTCGAGGCTGCAGGCGAAGTGTGACGAAATGCGCAACTTCAAAGACGGGGGGCGCGAACCACGTTTAACGCTGGCACCAGACGGTAAGGGGCGAGAGGCCCAAGGGTTTCCCTCCGGATTATTCTTTGAGCCCGCGCAGGTCGGCTTCGAGTTTCCGGTTTTCGGCGATCAATTCGTCGATGGTCAACCAGCGTTTCCGGGCCATAGCTTCGCGGCCGAGGATCGCTGTCAGGTGACTGTCCACCGAACGGCGGGCTGTTTCGTTGCCGAAATCACCTTGCGTGACACAGCGAAAGAACTCGGCAAGGTTACCGCATTGTTTTGCAGCAATTGCGTCGTATGGGTCCAGCAGGTCCCGTCCGGCATTTGAAAGACGACCCCGATCCGCAACTTGCGTTCCGCAGGATCGCCGGGCTCGGCCCGAGAGGCTGCCTCCTGGGCCTGGGCGGCGGAGCGCCCGGCCAACAGCGGAATCGCCGCCGCCGTATGACCCAAAAACGTCGTCGCGTCATGAACCGATCTGTCGTCATGGCGCCGATTCCCATGCGATCCAGTCACTCCGCCCGACCCGCTGACGGTCCAAACCGCCCACGGTCTGCAGGCCGAATACGACAGCGGATGAAAAGAGACAGCGGATTCTGTTGCGGCGATTTCGGCAAAGTGCTGGCTCGACTCAGTATTGCAGCTTTCAAACCCCTGAATATAATCGAAAGACACGGGCAGCGAGGCGTGGCCTAGATGATTGCAACGCTGTGCTCGGGGCGTCGGGACTTGGGCTCGGAAGGTGCAGAGCCATTGGGAGAGGTTGAAATGGACGTATCACGTAGATGCTCGAAATGCGGACAATCATTGAAGGGGTACGCATCGACGTTATTCGTGTCGGTATTCGCTCCCTCGGAAGCGTTTACGATTTGTGGGCGATGCGCTGCCGAGGATCACGCCAAGAGTCTGGTGTCTCTGGCGGAGGCAGACCACATTATCGAGGAGACGACGGAAAATCTTGAAGAGCTGGATGAGTTGATCAAAAAATGTCCGCAGATGCCCCCTCTGCCCGAGGGACTCGAATCGATCGCCGTGACTCCGTTGTCGGTTTACCGTACTCTGCAAGCGTATTTGGCTGCTTTCAAGTCACGTCGCATGGAAATCATCGCAGAAATGGAAAGTGAACAACGGTTGCAATACCAAATCCAAAAAGCAGTCGAGGCGGAAGATTACGAACTCGCCGCGGAACTGGATAAACAGCGGCGGCGCGAGGAGTAGGAGGAAGCGACCAGATCGCCAGGACCGTCATCGAGCAGTCGTTCGTCAACCGGACACGCGGCCGGCTGGAGGGCGTCTTTTATTTTCCGCTGCCGCAGGACGCTTCGATCTCCGGCTTCGGCATGTGGATCGACAACGAACTGGTCACAGGGGGATCTCGGTCTTCGAGCTGCCGGTCTCAGGTGGACGGTGGACAATTGGCCGGAATTTGGTAAATTCTCCTGGTGGTCGGTTAGTACCCTCGCCAGTTCTTCAACAGTCGCCTGAACGGAAGAAAACGAAAGAAGGCTCACCATGACTCACTTACAAAGAATTACTCCAATCTTTGGGATTCTGTTAGCTGCCGGTCTTCAGACATCTGTTGCTGAGGGCCAGTTCATGGCAGGAGCATCCAAGAAATCAATCCATCCGGAGCTTCCCATTCCGGTCTCGGGCGGCATGGGAATTCCCAATATGGCCAACGAGTCGCGAGGCGAGTTGACCGCAAGAGCTGTCGCGGTTGCCAACGGAGAAACGCGGATCGTCATTTGTGCCTTGGACTTGCTCGGCTATCCTTCTGTCCTGTGTGACCGCGTACGCGCCAAAGTGAAGGGAGTTCCACCGGAAAATATCCTGATCGGCGCAACGCATACTCACAGTGCACCTGACACTTATGCATTTCCGGATGGCCAGGGAGGTCACACGGGAAATCTGGACTACATTGATTTCACTGTCGAGCAAACAGCGGCGGCCATACAAGAAGCCATCGACTCTTTGCAGCCTGCGGTTTTCCGCGCTGCGACAGGAATCGCTGAAGGAAAAATCGCGTACAACTATTACGCTCCTGACCTCTACGACCGGCGGATGAGCGTTTTGCAGGCGCAGTCCCGGACGGGGGAGACGATCTTCACGCTGGTCAATTATGCGATTCACCCGGAAGTTTTGGGAAACCGGCAAGGCATTGTCAGTCCTGATTTGGTGGGGCCCATGTGCGACAAACTGGAGGCTGATCTAGGGGGTATGGGCCTGCTGATGAATGGTGCTTTGGGTGGCATGGTGACAGCGGACAATCGAATCCTTGATCAACCCCGAGATCCATTGAAGGGATACTGGAGCGACGAACGTTCTTGGGAGGAATGCATTCGGATAGGACAACTGATGGCCAGTGAAGCTCAGCGTTTGATCTCCGATGCAAGGGTGCAAACTGATCCGAAATTGGTCTGCCTGTCAAAGCCGGTTAGTTTTCCGGTAGACTCCGATCTGCTTTGGCAAGTTTTCTTGCACTCTCCCTTGAATTTCAACTCGGATCGGGGAGAACGCGTGGTCACCGTGCCCATTAACTTGGTCAATCTCGGCGACTGTCAAATGGTAACGATTCCCGGAGAAGCGTTGCCCAATATCGGCTTTTATTTGAAGAGGAAAATGAAGGGCAACCATCAACTGCTGTTCGGGCTGACGAACGACGCGTTCGGTTACATCTTGACGAAAGTAGATTTCCATAGTTTTCCCCGATACGACTATGTATCCCGCACCTCTCTAGGTGAGATGACGGGAGAGATTCTGATCGAGAATATTTTGGAGCTGGTCGGACAGTCGCCTGAACCCGAATAGTGGCTGATCCGTTCCCATGGACAGGGAGACACCGATGCGACGAGTCCGGGGTAGGCTGCCTCCGCGCTGCTTCCGCCCACCCTTCCCCTGCCACGCCGGATACAGAACATCCCGATGAAAACATCGGGAGAAAAAATGTTGAGACAAAGCACGTCAGGAGGGTGGACATTTCACCGGTCGGAGGCTAATATCTATTCATCAAATCTTTGACCCTACCCAATAAGGAACCCCCGCGACATGCACCGCCTGCTGTTTTCACTCGTCACCATCCTCGTGATGGCCATTCCATCGTTCGCCCAGGACAAACCGAATATCCTCGTCATCTGGGGCGACGACATCGGCATCTGGAACATCAGCCACAACAACCGCGGCATGA
>REEF01001052.1 GCA_007695205.1 Planctomycetaceae bacterium | reverse complement strand
CAGCCGGATCGCATCGTACAGCGTCTGCTGCCCCAAGTAGGGCAGCAGCAGGACTCGCCAACTGTGCAGCGGAGCCCCCTGCGCGTCGGCTACCCAGGCAGGCGGCAGCGTACCGTGATCGCGCTCGTACATCAGCATCGCGAGCACGACGCGCTTCATCCGGCTCATGCATGTCGCGCGTCGTGCCCCTTCACGCGCGGCTTCGAGCGAAGGAAACAGCTGACGGGCCGTCAGATCGGCCAGATGCTCTGATCGCCTGCGTGCCGACAGAGACGAAATGAAGTCCAACGGGGGCAACGGGTCGTGGATGCAGGGGTGAGGCCACTCGCCCAGGATGGCTTCCCCGAGTATGGCAAAAGGGTTGCAGGACATACACAGGCAGGACTCGGTCCACCGCCGTTCGCCGCCGGTGAACGCGTCGTAATGCTGGTTGAACCGCTTGGCCACGGCATTCCAATCGAGACTCTGTGCGCTGAGATAGCGGGGCGAACGACCAAACGCGTCCAGGTCACTCAACGCCGCCGTCCCGCGGGCGATCCCCTGCATGGCATCCAGCACGGCGAATCGTTCGAACCGCAGCGTCTGGTCCACGCTGGCCTCAGGTGAACAGGCATCTGCCTCGACGAAAAGCCGTTGAAGTTGCACTTTCGCCGGGGGGTGTTCGAGCGAGCCGGCAACGCCGATCTCGCTGGCAAACAGCTCGATCGAAACGCCCGCATGCATAGCGGAAAGCAACCCTCCCCGTCGGATGTGCCGGCCGAGCCGTTGACACGCAACGATGTCGTCGATGGCACCGTCGATGTCCCCCGTTCCAATCCGGTAGTAGGCGCGGGCATGCAGCGCGCGAGAAAACGACCGCATGCGATGCACCTCGGCAAAGGCGATATCGCGCGTAATCAGGTCGTGCTCGTTGCGACGGACCAGCGGGATGTGAAACGTCGGCTTCCGCACCGCCCGGCCGATCAGATCGAGCGCCGGACGGTTATCGTCGAGCCACTGCCCCATCATCGGCAGGTCGTCGAGTGTCCAAGGCCGGGCAAGTCTGTTCACCAGAACGTCCGCGGGGCGTTCCGAGGAGAATCCAGACCGTGGCAGGTCCTCCAGCAACGCCTCGTCGAATTTCTCGCTCTCCACGTAGGCGACGAGAAAGTCGAACGGTTCCTCAAACGTCAGATCGGGTCGGATCGCATCGGCGTCAAGCCCGAGCTGTTGGCAGATTCTCTCAAAATGCGCGGGCTCGCTATTGCCGCCCTTTCCCAGATGCTGAACAATCAAGCGGTAGCCGTTGTCGTCCGATGCGATGCTGTCGGGCCGCACGGCCTGCTCGATCGCCGCGAAATAATCCACCTGCTGGCCGTCGGACTTCAGCGGCCCGGTCAGGTAGGTCGTATCGTGCGATATTTGCAGCGGCTTGGAAGAGAACATGCTGGCGACGCCGGCCAGCAGCAGAAGCCCAACTGCCACCGCCCCCAGACACCACAGCCAGTTGCTGCTGGTGTCGGATTGGCCGCGTGCACTACCGACGGCGGATATCTGCTGACTCTCGGTCATGGTCAGTTCCTATTGACAAATCCTGATGCGAATCGGCGATCGCCGCTTCTCACATTATACGGCAGGGCCGCCTCACCGCAAAATAGTTCACCGGTCCGGGGTCGCCAGTGGGCGCCGGGGCGAGTTCGGACCGTGTCTCTGTCTTGCCAGCGGAGACGCCGGAGCCAGAGACGTCGGGCGGCGTAAGTTGTAGCGGGAAATGGCGTTAGAACGAAAAAAACCGGGGCTTTCGGCCTCGGCTTTCTGTGTTTACCCGTGGGTCGGTCGGGAGTTTGATATCGGGGGTCGAGTTGTGGGTTTTTCACAGGCGGGGGGTAGGTTGACCTGGGCTTGGCCCCATTGCTGGGTGAGGTCCGGCGGAAGGTTCCCAGATCGCAGCCCACGTGGCCACATGCTGGTTCGTGTGAGCGTTTACTCCCGGAACTGGGGTGCGAGGTATGGCACCTTCCGTTTGTGGGTGTTCATCTTAGCATCACAGTCCGTCTCTACGTCCCCAACACCGAACCCAAGGCCTGACTCCGGCGAAGCCCGCCCAGCGGAATCCCGGTGCCGCGAGCTGCCCTCAGCCGCCAGCCCGGCGGAAAGCTGGGTTTCCCTTCGCGCCATAACGCTACGGAGTCCTGGCCAACCGAAAGCCGAGGTTGCCGTTCCGGTTGACCGGCCCTTCCCAGTTGCGGTCGGCCGATCGGCAGCTTGCGGCACCGTGGCCCCAACTGCCGCCGCGACCCACGCGGTACGAACCCGATGCAGGACCCGGAGGATCGTCCACCGGCGAATTCGCGTAGTACTTCGCGTCGTACCAGTCCGCACACCACTCCCACACGTTTCCGTGCATGTCGTAGAGTCCGAAAGCGTTCGCCTCGAACTTGCCCACCGGTGATGTGAAGACGTAACCATCCTCTGCCTCGATCGTCCAGTCCCAGTGCGGGAACTTCGCTCGGAACGTCGCGTCGCCCACATTGTCCACCGCAGCCAAGTCCTCCGGATCGTCGCCGTGGTAGTGCCGCGTCGTCGTGCCAGCACGGCACGCATACTCCCACTCTGCCTCCGTGGGCAACCTGTACGTCTTTCCCTCTTTCCGGCTGAGCCACCTGCAGAACTCCACCGCGTCATTCCAACTCACGTTGACCACGGGATGCTCGTCGGTCTGCTCAAAGCCCGCGTTTCGCCAGGAGTACTCCGCAAAGATACCGGGCTTGCCCGTCTTCGGATCAATACCGAAGGCACCCTTGACACCACCGGTGCCCTTCTCGGCGTCGGTCCGGTAGCCGGTCTCCTCGACGAACTGTCGGAACTGGCCGAGGGTGACCTCGTGGACGCCCAGATAAAACGGTCGAGTGATCCGCACGCGGTGCCGAGGATGTTCGTCCTCGAACAAGCTCGCCGGCGGTGCGCCGTACTCCTGGAACGCCTTGGCCAGTTCCTCAGCCGACTCGGCGCTGCCCATCATGACCTCACCAGGGGGGATTAACCGAAGCTGCATACCAACCGAATTCTCGATCTCCACCTCGACCCCCAAATGTTCCGCCCAGGCCTCCTGATGAGCACGCGCATCCTCGGCATCGAACGGGGCTACCGCCAGCGGCGGAGTCCCAGGCTCGCCCCGGCTGGTACCAGCCAATACAAACAGCGACACGCCAACCAACATGCAGCCCCACAGCCAAGCTGATCTAGAAACCATCGTCATGCCTCTTGGTCTGGTAAACAGTAACCCCTCGTCGGCAGTCCGCCACTTCCGATTACCCAATCGCCATCTCCCAGCCTACCAAAACCCAAGAACGCTCGCCACAGCGGCATGGGGAGATGCCGGGCAGGTTATCTGCATTCCGCTCCCGTGCCACAGCTAGTTCGCTTACAACCCCCGAACACAAGGCCTGACCCCGCGTGGAGCGTATCGTCGACGTAGGGCAGGTAGAACGTGGCCACGTCGCCGACAAACTGTTCGGTCCGCGTGCGGAGGATCCGCTCCAAACGCTCGCGGACCCTGGGCGCCCCCGGCTCGATCACCCAGGGCAGCAAGGGTGGTTGCTCGAGCGTTACGCGGCAGCGGGGCTGCTTATCGAGGATCTTCGCCAACAATTGCAGCCCGCACTGCCCCGCCCCCATACCGAGAATCATTTGGCGTTTCATACGATGTCAATGCCTTTACGGAGTCTCGCGAAGTCTAAGCTCGACTTCTGCCAAAATTTTGTCTGAAGAATTAGTCTGGTCACCCCTGACGATAGGATTCGCGTGGTGATCCGTTTTCCCTTCTGCGCGCGGCCTGCGAAGGACGATCGGCACCGGGTACCGTACCCGATCCAGAAGGGATCGCAGCCATTAGCCGGTGGTTACGCGAAGCGATACCACCGGATGACGGGCGAAATCAAGGCAACCCGATCCCGGAGGGATCGCAGCACATTCGCGCTGGCATCCCTGCGGGATGCGACCGGGGGTGTCGGGCTCGTGTCCGGTGGTGGCGCTGCGCTGACCACCGGCTAATAGCTGAAACCCCTGCGGGGTTGGTGAGCGAACCAACCTTCACCGTCTGCGCTTTCGAAAAAACACTCCAAATTTTGGGAGAAGTCGAGCTAAGCACACGAACACAAGACGGAAGGATGCAAACGAACACCAATCCTCACTGATCCACCGCTGATTCTCGAAAG
>REEF01000913.1 GCA_007695205.1 Planctomycetaceae bacterium | reverse complement strand
AAGCCGCTTACGACATGGTTGATCTTTGCCCGAAAACGACTCCCGACCCCGTTGCCGACCCCCGGGGTCAGAGACCCGCGCCGAACAGTGTGGGACGGATTGCCAATCCGTCCTACTTTTATGCAACCATGGGGTAAAGAATGTCTTGCCAACGAGCCGCCGGGGGTTCAAAATCAACGGCGGTGTGGGTTCAACGAGCTTTTTCGTGGAAGGAACAGGAGGATGCAACGAATTGCCATCGGAATGTTTTGCGGAGCGATTCTCTGCGGCGTCATCGATGCCGATGAAAATGGCCGGCAAACTTATGTATGGTGGGAGGCCGAAGAGTTCCAAGAGACCAATCTGCCGAATCCCATCGACATGCGGGCGCCGGGGAACCGTAACGCCCAGCAGCAGGCCAAACTTTCGGGCGGGCGATGGCTGACGCCCAGCGGGCCGGCGAGCGATACGCCTTATTTCGTCAAGTACGAAGTCCAGGTGCCGAAGACGGGTGACTACAACCTGTGGACTCGAAAGTTCTGGCATCACGGACCGTTCCGGTGGCGGTTCGGTGACGATTCGTGGCAGGTCTGCGACCGGCTGGCGTTGCACGATCATACGTTCCTGGAATTGCACTGGGGCGCGTACTGGGTCTTTCTCGGACCGGTGACGCTGGAACAAGGCGTCCATACGTTCCACATCGAGATGCTGGACGACAAAGGCGGCGGGGCGATCGACTGCTTTGTCCTGGTCGATGGCCCCTTCACCCCACGCGGCAAGCTGAAACCGGGCGAGCGAGCGGGGACGGCTGCCGAGGGGTTTTTCGCCTGGGAACCCGACGCCGACATGTTGTCGGACGGGTGCGCGATCGATCTGCGTTATCTGAACGAGCAGCAAGCCGGGATGAATGGATTCGTTCGACGCGATGGCGATCGGTTTGTGCTGGGCGATGGCGAAACCGTGCGGTTTTGGATGGTCCAGGCCAATTTGCGAAACATGTCGGATTTGCAGATCGACCGATGGGCGCGGCGACTGGCCAAGTACGGGGTCAATCTGGTCCGCATGCAATTGACCGATTTCTTCAATCACCATGTAAAAGGCGACCGCGCGGCATTCGATCGGGAACTCCAGCGGCTGCACTACGTGGTGGCCGCGCTAAAGCGTGAAGGAATCTATTCCTACCTCGGGCACCTGTACTGGCACACCAGCAATCCGATTACCGAAGAGATCTTTCCGGGGTTCGGCAAGGGCCAGAACGCGATCGCGTTGCTGATCTTCAGCCAGCGGTTCCAGGATTGGTACAAGGAATACGTACGGGCCGTCATGTCACCGGTGAACCCGCACACCGGTGTGCCGCTGGCCCAAGACCCGGCGGTAGCGTTTGTCGAGATCTGGAACGAGTCGAATCTGTTGTTCTGGACGTTCAACCCCAAAAACCTACCGGCATCAGAACGCGATTTGATCGAGAAGCATTTCGGCGACTGGTTGATCGCCAAGCACGGGTCGCTGGAGCAGGCCGTCACCTCATGGGGCCAAGACCGCTCGCCGAACGTGCGAACGCCCGATCGTCTTTCCGAAGGCCGCTTCGGGCTGTACTCGGCGGGGCATCTGACTTCGGCCGGTTGGGCCGTCAACCAGCGAGTGCCCGGCCGCGCCGCCGACCAACTGCAATGGATGATCGAGTCCACGATCGGCTTTTACCAGGCGATGCGACGGGATCTGCGGGACGAAGTCGGGCTCGGGCAGATGATCTCCGGCAGCAACTGGAAGACGGCCGACGGCAAGGTGCTGGGTGGATTGGATCGCTACACCTACGCTGTCACGGACGTTGTGTTGCGTAACGAGTACTTCGGACCCGAATACGCCAAGGACGGTAATCCCCGATTCTATTCGGTAGACGAAGGCGACACGTTCCGATACGCATCGTCATTGAAGCCGCCCGCGACTCCGGGGCCGTTGCTGACGCCATTGATCGAAGGACACCCGTTCATGGTGACGGAGAACAACTGGGAACGTCCGCTCCGCTATCGCGCGGAATGGCCGTTCTTGGTAGCGACCTATGCGCGGATGATGGGTGTCGACGGATGGAATTTTTTCGCCCTGGATTCCTCCGATTGGCAGCACACCATGAGCGTTTGGGATCTGAACAATCCGACCGTTCTGGGCCAATTCCCGGCCACGGCGCTGATGTTTCGGCGAGGCGATGTGACCGAGCCTGAAAGCCCGGCCGTGCTCGAGACGGTTTCTCTGGCCGACGCCTACGCCATGAAGGGCACCAAGTTATGGGCCGCCGGCGGCAGGGATTTGTTGTGGGTCGCGAAGATCGGCGAATTGGAAGGCGCGGAGCTTGCGGGAGATTACCCGTTGGACCCGAAAGCGTTTTTCGTCGGCCCGGTCCGGCAGGAATTCGTCGATGGGCCGGGGAAGACGCAGACCGTGGATCTGGCCAGCTACATCGACACGGACACGAACGTGGTTCGCAGCATGACGGGCGAACTTGCGTGGGATTTTGGCCAAGGTGTTGTCACCGTCGACACGCCTCGTGCTCAGGGAGCCACCGGCTTTTTGAAGGAAGCCGGTCGGATCGCTCTGAGTGACGTGATCATCGAAGCCGGCAATCGTTACGGTACCATTTTGGTCGTATCGCTGGACGACCAACCGCTCAGAACCAGCTCGCGGATCCTGGTGCAAACGGCCACTTGGGACCAGCCCTACGGATTCGAGACGCGGCCGCAGGGCGAATACCAGCGGATCACGAACCTGGGCGGCTATCCGTTGAACGTCGAGCGAATCGACATGCGGGTCGCCATCCGTGGTGCTGCGGGCAAGACGGCCCACATCTTGGACGAGAACGGCTACCCCACCCAGCGGCGAGCATCGACCCATGCTTGGAGCCCCGGATTGGCTATCCATCTGCCCCCGGATGCCATTTACACGTTGGTCGAATAAGGAACGCGGGCAACTGCAGTGAATATCTTCGACCGCTTGTCGATGGGGGCAACAATCAGTAAGTTGTCCACGATCGGAATCAGGACTTTTTCGTTTGGGAAACAGAGGATCGGGGATGAAGATCGGAATCGTTGGCTATCAGGGCTCGGGCAAGAGCACCCTTTTTCATTGGCTGACGGGAGTGGCGCCCAATCCGGCCCACGCCCATCAGGCCCAATCCGCGATGGCAACCGTGCCCGATCCGCGAGTCGCCCCGTTGTGCGAGATCTATAAGCCGAAGAAGGTCACCCAAGCGTCGCTGGAGATGGTGGACACGCCCGGGCTGAGCCGTTCGCACGAAGGGTCGGCATCGCGCTTGGCATTGATCCGCGAGGCCGGTTGCCTGGTCGTGGTGGTGGCGGCGTTTGAGGGCACGGATCCGTTGGCGGATCTGACCAACTTCGAGGACGATCTGTTGATCGCCGATCTGGACATCGTGTCCGGCCGCATCGAACGTCTGCACGACCAGATCAAACGCCCGCGTCCCAACCGGGACGAACTGCAAAAAGAACTGGAGGCTCTGCAGCCGCTGCACGCGATACTGGAAGAGGGCCGTTCGTTGCATGGTCTGGAGTTGACGCCGGAACAGCAGCGGGTGATCCGAACGTTTCAATTGTTCAGCGAAAAGCCGAGGATGGTGATCATCAACGCCGCGGACGACGATACGGAATTGGACCGCTTCCAGACCGCCGCATCGTCCTCGACACCCGTGGTCGCGATCCCGCTACGGCTGCAGCTCGAGTTATCAGAAGCGGCTCCTGACGAGCGCGAGGCGTTTTGCCAGGAGATGGGCGTGACCGTGTTCGACCGCGATGGGCTGTTGCAGCAGATGACTGCGGCGTCGGGGCAGATGCTGTTTTTTACGGCGGGTGACCGTGAAGTGCGTACGTGGCTGATCCGACAGGGTGGGACGGCGGTCGAGGCGGCTGCGGGCATTCATACGGATCTGGCTCGGGGTTTCATTCGAGCCGAGGTCATGACGTGCGACGACCTGATCCGGCTGGGCAGCGAACGCGAGGTCAAGGCGCACAACCTGATGCGCAAAGAACACAAGGAATACGTGATCCAAGAGGGCGAGATCCTATTGATCCAACACAGCAGCTAATCGGGATCGAGCCTCGTTTGCGGGGTGAATCGCTTGGAACATTGGATTGAGGAGCTGGAAACTGAATGAATGCCATTTTACTCGAAGAGGGAGGCGTTGGGGGATCATGCGATTCGAATGGCTGGGT
>REEF01000606.1 GCA_007695205.1 Planctomycetaceae bacterium | reverse complement strand
GTGCGGTTCGGTTTCATGGTTGGTATCATCGGATCATCCCTTCAGGTAAGTTAGCCTTCCACCGTTGCATAAAAAGTAGGACGGATTGCCAATCCGTCCTACGCGGGACCATTATGCAACGTTGGGGTCAGTTGCTTCGCTTTCGATTAGCACGGTGTCTTCGTGTTCGTACGCGGGCGTACAGCAACACAGCAGACGCAGGGGGACTTGTCCGATGTTGGTGATCTGGTGCGTGGTTCCCGGTGGGATGGCGATGGCGTCCCCGGGGCGGACGTCTTGTGCCTGATCGCCGATCTGCATCCGTCCCAGGCCTTCGAGGATGTAGTAGATCTCTTCGGTCTGCGGGTGGTAATGGGCCGTGGTGGCAAGGCCGACGGGGACCCGAGCTTCGGCCAGGCTCTGCCGCCGAATGCACGAGTTGCGGTAGGCCAACAGCTCGCGGATCTCCGAACCATCTTTGGTGATAAAGGCGGGTACTTCTTCCAGTTGTCGAATGTCCACCGGCGTATCTTTCGTGGTTGTATGGCTTGGATGCCGCAGCAGGACGACATTCAGCGTTCGGTCATCAGCCGTGCTGGGAAAGTTGGCGCGTCGCGACCGGCCACGGGCTTGCGCCGTCGAGGCTGCAGTTGGTCGATTTCGGCCGCAACGTGATGCCACTGCTGGGCTAGTTCTTGGACTTTGTCCGGATGCTGATCGGCCAGATCGTTCAGCTCGGTCCGATCGGCGGCCAGATCGTACAGTTCCCAGGGGCCGCCGCGTGCCGAAACGATCTTCCAGTCACCGCGCCGCAGGGCTCGGTTATCACTGAACTGGAAGTACAACCACTCGTGTCCGATCCGCTGTTCGCCTTGGAAGATGGGCACCAACGATCGGCCTTGGACCGGGGTGATCGCCCGCCCATCGAACCGCTCGGGGTATTCCGCACCGGCCAGTTCCACCAGCGTGGGCAGGATATCGATCAGATGGGCCGGTTGGTGGGTGATGGTGCCGGGCTCGGTTCGCAAACCGTCAGGCCAGTGGGCGACCAGCGGCGAAGCGATCCCGCCTTCGTGCTGATTTTGCTTGTACCAGCGAAAGGGCGTGTTTCCTGCATGAGCCCAGCCGACATCGTAGGTCCAATACGATCGCGGATCCCAGGGCATGTACTGGTCGCCTCGAGTCCGTTCGAAGGGGCAGGCACCGTTGTCGGAGAACAGCAGGATCAGGGTATTTTCCAAAAGGTCTCGATCCGCCAAGTGCTGGACCAGCCGTCCCATGTTCTGATCCACGCGATCGACCATCGCCGCATAGGCGGCCATGCGGAAGTCTTCCCAGTCCTGTTGTTGTTCGTTCAGGGAATCCCAAGCGGGCAGATAATCGGGTCTGGGGCTGAGCGCCCACCGCGCGTCGATCATCCCCATGGCGACCTGCCGCTGGTAGCGGTCCTGACGCAGTTGGTCCCAGCCGATCCGGTATCGGCCGCGATACTTCATCACGTCGGCTTCCGGGGCCTGCAAGGGGTAATGGGGCGCGTTATGGGCGATGTAAACGAAGAACGGTTGTTGCCGGTCCACGGCCTGGTCGACGTAGCGGATGGCGTAATCGGTGAACGCATCGGTGGTGTAGAAATCCTCGTCGAATTCCGACCACGCCTGGCCATCCAAGCGGAACGTGTCGTCGCCCGTGAAGAAATTCGTCGCTCCTGAAAGGTGACCGAAGTAGTGTTGGAAGCCGCGTTCGGTCGGTTCGCTTTCCAGATGCCATTTGCCGCTCATCGCCGTGAAGTAGCCCGCCTCGCGCAACAGTTCCGCGAACGTCACCGCGCGGTCCAAGGCTCGGTAGCCGGCTTGATAGGTGTACAGCCCGCTGAGGAGGCAGACGCGCGACGATTCGCACTTGGCCGTGTTGTAAAACTGGCTGAAACGCAGGCCTTGACGGGCGAGTCGATCGATGTGCGGCGTCTCGATCTCCGCACCGTAGCAGCCCAAGTCCGAAAAGCCCAGATCGTCCAGCATCACGACGATGATGTTCGGCCGCGGCGGTTCGGTCGCGAGCACCGAACTGGAAATCGTGGACGCCACAGCGATGCTGACGGCCAGCAGGACCGAGCCATTCATCGACAGGGGATAGGTCTTCACCGATAGCTCCTTTGCTTTTTCTTGTAAGAACCGATGTCAGCGAGTCCCAAAGTCTCGTTCGGCCGCCGTGCGGATTAAGTCCAACGCGTCTTCGGCCAGCAAGTAGCCGTCTTGATGCAGCTTCAGCGCCTGCTGCGTGACGCCATGCAGGTACTGGGCTTGGTTCGAATAACGCTGCATGACCGCACGTCTCGGGTCGCCCGACGATTGGCGTTGCTGGTCGGTCCACGGGAATTCCAGATAGCTACCGTCCAGCCCGGCCAGCATGCCAGCCGCTCCGTACGGTTCCGCTCGCAGGCTCCAGCCCGTGAAGGTCGCCAGCGGCACAGCCACCTCGGGCAACCGGATGCCGGCCAATTCATTGCCATCTTCATCCACCATCGGCACCAGGGCTTGATACGTACCGGTCACCGCCGGCGGGACGGTATCGGCGATGCCCTCGCTGTGCCAACGTGGACCGAAGTCCAATCGTAGAGGTTGGTAGCAGTCCTGCGGCAATTCGATTCCGGGGATCGCAGGAAAGGCCTCGCGGAACTGTTCGACCGAGACCAGCGTCCCATCGTCGATCCGCGGGTACCGGCTTGCCGGCGGTTGACGATCTTCGCTCACCCATCGGTCCATCGCCACCAACAGCGCTCGCAGCACGGGCGGGCGATGACGCATGGGATTGCGAGGCGTCTGACCGATCCCGGGGGTCGGGGGCTGGGCACCCAAATGCCCGCTGCCGCTGATCAGATAGATCCGCACGTCCGGATCGATGGGCAGATCCATCTGCCCTTGGACATCGGTGTGCAACAACGAAGCAGCTCGCGACCAGTATTCGGTGGAACTCTGCACAAAGAACAGTTTGGGCACGTGGCCGGACCGCCGAGCGTGCTCCAGGATGTGGCCCTCTTGGCCAGTGACCGGATCGCGTTGTGTCACCGTGGCGAAGGGAAACGATTCGGAACCGCACAATCGATCGCGGTGCTGGGACGAATACAGGGTCGCCAGGCCAAAACGTTGGTTGAACAGGCCACGGCCCGGTCCCGCGACATGAGCGATCGCGCCGTCGAAGACCACACGTCCTTGCGAATCGGTATTGAAACCGTCGTAGAGGAAGTGATGGACCAACCGCCCGGATTGCGAGATGCCGAACAGATAGGCATGGTCCAGCCTATTGATCAACGGGTTGGGCTGGCCCTGTTGATCGGCCGGTTCGTAACGCAGGAACGAAACCAGATCTCGGATGGCGGCCATCCCCAGCCCCGCGATTCGCGGCCCTTCGGCCGTGTAGGTCAGATCGTACAACCAGCCGGGTTGCAGTCCGCCTTCGACATACAGGCTGCGTGGATCGGGTGCCACGCCGTCGTCCTGGTGGCGAGCGAAACGCCAACGGTCGCGCGGCACCGGGATCGCTTCGTCCGTGCGCGTGCGGCGTTTGGTGAGAGTCGCGGAGCGATCGTCGATATCCACGGTCGGATAGGCATCGGCGACACCCCAGGGACTCCATCCAAACGTCCAACTGGGCGTCGCCTCGTCGACCGAGATCTCCAGATGGATCTTGCCTTGTACCGGTCGCCCGTCCTGCTGGGCGATCGGCAACCCGATCAGCAACCGATCCGTACCGTCGTCGACCACGTCCCCGTTCCAGCCGGACCACAGCAGGGTGTAGCCCTGACGCATCAAATAGCCGTTGCCCGCATGTTCCGAGGTCTGCGGATCGTTGGTCCGCTGGCCTTCGTTGAAGGTCCACAACGACAACAGGTTCCCTCGGTTCGTCACGTCGTACAGCAGCCGACGGTTGCCCCGAGTCGGGTCGGTGGGGCGGAGCATGAAGAAATCGCTCCAGTAGGCGACTCGCCCCTGGTCATTGCGCGGCGCCAGTTGCAGGTCGGCGATCCGAGCGTTGGCCGGGTCGTCCGGATCGGCTTCCAAAACCAGCCGACCTCGAACCGCCTCGTACGGCCCCGAGGCACCGAACGACTGGCCGTCCGCAAACGGCCGGCGCTCCTGGATATGGACACGGACCACAGCCCCGGGGATCGCGGTGGGACCCGCCAGGAAAAAGAAACTTGCCAGGATCGTTACCACACACCAGCGAGCC
>REEF01000507.1 GCA_007695205.1 Planctomycetaceae bacterium | reverse complement strand
GAAAACGACTCCCGACCCCGCCCGCGTCACCCATGCAAGGTTACCTTGATTGACAAGAAACTCCTGGCCGGGTGCTTACAGGCTCCATCCGGTGCGGTAGGGCCGGGCGAGCAGGTCGTTGGCGGCCTGGTCGTTGGTGATGCGCAAATTCGGGCCGTCCCATTCGATGGGCTTGCCGGCTCGGAGCGCGACGTTGCCTAACATGCAGGTTTCGGTCAACACGCCGGCATGGTCGACGAAGTTGGAACCCGGCGCCGGGCCGCCGCGGCAGGCATCGACCCATTCCTTCAAATGGCCAGGAGATCGTTCCAGGATTCTGGGCGGACGTCCGTAGTCCTGCATGCTGGATTCCGGGATCAGTCGATGGCCCATCAGGGTTCCGGAGTCACCGTAGTAGATGACATCCGACATCCGCCGTCCAGGTTCCAGATCGCGCGGCACTTGCGGTTGCAGGCCGCCGTCGTACCAGGTCAGGGTCACGGGCGGCATGTCGCCACGCGCTGGAAAGTCGAAGCGGGCAATGACGCCCAGCGGATAAATTTCCGCGTCCATCTTCGTACAACTGGCCTCGATCCGAGTCGGATGCCGGAGCTGGAGCGCCTTGAATACGGTCGACAGCTTGTGGCAGCCCAGATCGCCTAACAGCCCGGTACCGAAATCCCACCAGTTGCGCCAGACCCAAGGATGGTAGGCCGGGTGATAAGGTCGGTCGGGGGCGGGGCCCAGCCACAGGTCCCAGTCCAGTCCGTCGGGGATCGGCGGCGTATCGGCCGGTCGTCCCTCCCACGTGGGCCAGGCCCAAAAACGAGCCGGGCACCAGACGCGGACCTCGTGAACGCCGCCGATGGCTCCATCGGCAATCATCTCGCAGGTCAACCTGGACTCCTCGGTCGCCTGCCCTTGGTTGCCCATCTGGGTTGCCACACCGGCTTCTCGAGCCGCTTCGGCCAACCGACGAGCCTCGGCGACGGACCAGGTCAATGGTTTTTCGCAAAAGACGTGCATCTTCCGCTTCAAGGCAGCCATGGCGATGACCGCGTGCGTATGGTCGGGCGTGGCGATCATCACAGCATCGACGTCCTCGTCCTGCAACAACTGGCGATAATCGCTGTAGGCTCGGCAGCCGTGCCACGTACCCGAGTCGCTGAGTCGCGAGTAATGCTCTTCGACCGCGTGTCGAGCCGGTTCGCGGCCGGCCACCTGCTGGGCTCGGCCTTGCGACCAATTCCACGAGATGTACCCATCCCGTTGGCGTTCCACGTCGCAGACGGCAACCACCTGGATCTCGGGGAACTGCATCAAAGCCTGCACGTTCTGCAGGCCTTGTCCGCCGGTGCCGATGGCGGCGAGCGTGATCTTGTCGCTCGGCGCGATGTGCCCGGCTCCGCCCAGCACATGCCGCGGCACCCACGAACAGGCGGCCAAGCCCGCAGCGCCTATAAAGGTGCGACGCGTCAGCCCGTGGCGGTCCCGGTCGGTTTGGTGCGAGCGCTGATTCGAATGGCTCATGGATCGTTCTCCTTCGCGGGTAAGAAAACGGAATTACTGTCGCGGATCTTTCCAATTCTCGGGTCGGAAGTGTCGCGAGTAGGCACCGTAATCGTTGAACCACATACGTTTGGCCCAGCGATAAGCCCAGCTCTTTTCGGGGATCGTCACATCCGGGTTGTACTGCGACGTATGGGCTTGCATGGCCTGGAGTTCGGCGAAGACGGTTTGGCGAGCGGTGCTGTCGTGCGCCTGATGCCGTTCGGCCAGATCCAGCAGCAGATCGGGGCGCTCCAGCAGGATGCAGCCTCGGGTATACGTCGCCGCCAGCTCGCGAAAATCCCGCAGGAACTCCGAATCATTCAGCACCTGGCGCAACGGGCGATCGTCATGGATGCTGTCCTTGGCGATCTGGATCACCGGACACGGCTCGATGTCGCCCCACGGGCTGACATGGTGCGTAAAGCCCGTGGCGGCTGGACACAGGGCGCCGCCCAGCCCGTCGTGGTAGGCATCGACGATGATGATCGGCTTCTTGGCTCGCATCTCGACCACAAACTGCCGCGCCTCGCGCTGCTGGTCCAGCGTCAACGCCAATTCAGGCCGCGGCATCGGGCCGCTGGGGCGATAGATGTGAAACCAGGCGTAGGTGACGCCCATGGCGATCAGACGGTCCAGCCAGGCTTCGCTGAGCAGATCGAGGTTCGTTTGGCACAAACTGGTGCAAACGCCGGTCAGCAGTTTGTGTTTCAGGCAGTTCTCTAGTCCTCGAATCGTGCGGTCCCAGACCTGATTTCCCCCGCGCCGGTCGTCGCTGACGATCTCGTTTCCTTCCACGCTGATCAACGGCGTGATGTTTCCCATGCGTCGCATTTGACCGGCCATCTGGTCGGTGATGAAGTGACCGTTCGTAAAAATCTGGAAATAACAGTCGGGATACTCGGCCAGCACCTCGAGCAGTTCACCGTGCATCAGGGGTTCCCCGCCCAGGATGCCGAAGAAGGAATTGCCCATCTCCCGCGCTTCGTTCAACATCCGGCGCATGGCGTCTGCATCGATCTTCGCCTGTTTGGCTGTCACATCGACCCAGCATCCTTGGCAGCGGAGGTTGCAGCTATTGGTGACGGAAATGTAGAGGAAGGGCGGAAAGAACTGGCCTTGCTTCAGACGCCGTTTGTGTTTCTGGATGGAACGGATGCCCTTGAAGCCCGCGTTCCAGGCCAGCTTCCACAGCAGCCGTTTATCGAATTCGAACAGGACGCGTTTGGTAAATCGTAAATACATGCTCGATCATTCATCCTCGAAATAGCCGCAGCACCAATTCGGCGACGTCGCGGTCGGCCAGCGGCGTCTCGCTCAGCACGTTTTCAACCGATGCCAAGATCACGCCGCGTTGCGCGTCGGTTTGGACCGGGGCGCCGTGCGAGCCTTGGACAAGGGTCGCGTCCAGAGGAATGCTGCGGGTCGCGGGGTCCAGGAACATTTCCACAGGATCGTACCCCGGTTTGCGATGGATGTCGACCGTTCGGGCGAAACCGGGCGCTCGCGTATCGTCCAGCCACCAGTAGTAGGCTTGCCAGCTATGGATGGTCGACACCAGGATCACTTCCCCGCTGCGCGGGTGGTCCAGTCCATACCGGGCTCGATCGGCCCCGACCAGCACCTGGTCGATGCCGTCGGTGTCGCGGAACAAATGGGCGACTTGAGCCACCACTTCGGCACGAGCGTCCCGGACGAAGACGTGCGAGAACTGATGATCGACCAGCGACCAAGCCAGACTGTTTTCCAGATCCAAGTGCTCGCCGTCCTGTTGCTCTCGCACCTGCAGCAGTCCTGCCTGACGCAGCATGCGGTTCGGGTAGGTCACATGATCGACGGGAACGATTGCATACTCCGAAGCAGCCATCCAGATCGGCTGGTGTGGGGCATAGGCCGATGCCAATCCATCGAACAACTGCCCCAGAACCTGGTCTAAATCGCCCAAGGCTTTGATCGCTTCCGGGGAGTCCGGGCCTATTTTCTGGGCGGCATAGTCAAGATGAGGCAGGTAGATGTAGAAAAAGTTCGGCCGAAACCGCTCCGCCGCCTCGATCGCCGACCGGACGATCCAGGCGGACGAAGAAATATTGGCCAACGGTCCCCAGAAGTGCTTCAGCGGGAAGTGCCCCAACTGATCACGTAGCTGACCATACAGCTCGACGGGCTTGGTATAGCACCACAGGTCCTCGGAGCCGTCCGGGTTGTGAATCGGGGCGGGCATGCAGACATAATCCGCCCCGCAGCCTTTGCTGAGCATCGGGAACCAGACGGCCGAGGTGATCGACGGATCCTGCTGGTGCAGCCGATCCCAAATTTGGGGAGCCGTGATCTTCTCGTTCCAAGCCGTCCACATTTCGACTTGCCGCTTCTCGCGCCAGTAGAACCCATTCGCCACGACCCCGTGTTCGGCCGATGTCTGGCCCGTCAGCATGTTCGTCTGGACCGGCCAGGTGACACAAGGAAAACTGGCGGTGAGCGACGTGTGTCCGCCGCCGAGCATGCGTGCTAACAACCGCGGCATGTGCGGCACGTCCTGAGCACGCAGACCGGGGATCGAGAGAAACACAACGTATGGATTCATGATTTAGCCTCTGTTACCACAGCCTAAGCGACTGTGCAAAAATAAGTTGTCCCATTCCAAAGTAGTAGGCACACTCCGTGTGCCGTAAACTGCGGACGGCACACGG
>REEF01000680.1 GCA_007695205.1 Planctomycetaceae bacterium | reverse complement strand
AACCGCAAGCTCAACGATGTGCCGGTCGTCCCGGACCAGATCTTTCCCTTCGCGAGGTACATCTGTAAAGTTGGAGAAAGCGGCTGATCCCTTTGCGTTCAAACTCTCAGTCTGTAGGATGTGGACATCTTCGTAGGTTGGGACTCTGTCCCGACCTGGTCGGGTCGGGTCAGAGACCCAACCTACGTGTTTTCGGACGAAGGCCGCGTTAGGATGAAATGCCGTCCTGCCAAGTGAAACAGCAGATGGAAAACAATCCCGACCAAATCCTAGAACGGTTCCTGGCGGATATCTGCTCGATGAAGTTGCACCGTTCGAGTTCCCTTGGTGCGGCGCTGAAGAAGCCGCTGCTCTTGTTGCTGCTCGTGTCGCGGATCGAGAATCGTCAAGTGGATGAAAACCGCTTTGATTTCTCCGACATCCGCCGCGAACTCGACACGCTGATCCGCTGTTTCGGCGGGCGTCCTTCGAGAAGCGGCTCGAGACCCGAACAGCCGTTCAGCCACTTGCGTACTTCGCCATTCTGGAAGCTCCACACGCAGAGAACATACGGAAGCGGAGAAACAGCGCTGATTTCCGACCTCATGGGTACGGCCTCGTACGGGACGTTAGACGCCTCGGTGTTTCGCCTGATTCGCGATTCGGACATCGCACGGGCCAGAGTAATTGACACGATTCTTAACGAATGGTGGCCCGAAACGTTGCACCCCGACATCCGCGAAGAACTGGGCCTGGACCGCTTGGTGATCTCGCGCCGTCGCCGCCGCGATCAGCAGTTCACCGTCGACGTGTTGGAGAATTTCCGCTATAGCTGTGCAATGTGCGGTTTTCACGCCGTGCTGAACGGACAGGCCACCGGCATCGATGCCGCCCACATCCGTTGGCATGCGGCCGAAGGCCCGGACATCCTGCAAAACGGCATCGCGCTCTGCAAACTGCATCACTGGGCCTTTGACAAAGGGATCTTGGGCATTGACCCATCCAACATCATCCGAGTCGCCGGCGCGTTCGTAACTCAAGTCGAAGGCGGCCTACCGCTCGAATCCCTCGCCGGCTGTCCCCTCGCTACCCCACCCCGTTCGATGAAGATCGCCGAAGAATTCCTCGACTGGCACCGGAATAACGTCTATCTCGGCGCTTGAACCGTTCCGCTCGGATACGGCAACCGGCTGGACGGTGGGCTGTTGCCGGAAGAAGTCGTCATCCCGGTCCTGGAATGGTTCGGCGACGACGACCAAGCCCCTTGGCCGCGTGTCGAGTTTCCAGACGGCGCCGAGTTTCTGCGGGACGGGTGGATCTTGCCGATCGAACTGACCAATCCCCATCCGCGACCGGTCAGCGGCGGCTCGATCACGGTGTGCGCCTCGGGGAGTGGATGCCGCGTGGAAAAACCGTTTCCGAGGCTGGCCAGCGGAGACCGGCACCGGCTCGAACTTCAGCTTGCTGGCGAGAACTTGCCGGATGGCGAACGACTGAGTGTGGACGTGACGATCCGGCTGCGGGGGCGGCGGGGAACTGGCGAGGTGTCTCAAACAAATCAGTATCTGGTCGAACGGGCGAAACGACTGGTCGAACGAACCTCGGAGCAGGACGAGTTCGAGTCGATGTTTTGAGGAAGGGTGTGGCTGGGATACTCGGTAGTGCTTCAGGGGTGTTGGAAATGGCTCTCGATGTCTGTTTGCATTCGTTCGCTATGATAACGCACAAAGATCCGCTGCCTCTTTTCATTCGCTGTCGAATGCTACGACGACAGCGGATTTAAGGAGGCAGCGAATATCACACGAGGGCGATAAACCGTGTTAAGTCAGGTTAGAGAGGTGAAGGTTTGGAGACGCAACCCGGCCTCGGAGATGCCGGACCACGTGGGGGCGGCATCATCATTTTTTTGCAAGATGGAGACAGCAGCGATGGGCTATTCGGAGTTCGATCGGAAGATCCAGGAGGTGTTCGCGGAATTCGCGATCGACAAGGGACTCGTTCGGCGTCTGGGCGCGACGGGCGACGATCGCCATGTGCCCTCGTACGTGATGGATTGGATCGTGACGCACAACGCGAAAGCGCATCAATCGACAGGCGCGATCGAACAAGCCGTTCGCGGGTTCGTCGCCAAACATCTGCCGCCCAAAGGGGACAAGCAACGAATCCGATGGTTACTGGCAAATGACGAAAAGCCCGTGTTGCTGGATGCGATCTCGGTGACCGTCAAGCTCGGAAAGGAAGTCCAATACTTCGCGACGATCGACTGCTTGGACGAATCGAAGGCACTAATCGATCCCTCGATCATCGAGAAAAATCAAGGACTTCTCCAGGGCAGCACATGGGGTGCCGTCAAGATCTGCTATGACGGTTCTCCAGAGGGCGGCGGGATCCGCATCATCGATTTCAAGCCGATGCAGACGGGCCGCATCTCCTTGGACGTCTTCCGAGAGTGCCGTCAGGCGTTTACGGTCGAAGAGTGGCTGGACTTGATTATCCGCACCCTGGGCTACGAGCCTTCGATGTATGCCGAATCGGAGAAACTGTGGATGCTGTGCCGGTTGATTCCGCTGGTACAGAACCGCATGAATTTGATGGAGTTGGCGCCTCCGGGGTCGGGAAAATCCTACATCTACAACAACGTCAGCCGCCACGTGTGGCTGACGGCGGGCGAGATTACGGCACCCGTGCTGTTCTACAACCGGCAGAAGAAGGCGCCGGGACTGCTCACACGTTTTGACGTGTTGGTCTTGGACGAGGCGCAATCGCTCCGCTTTTCCAACGTGGCCGAGATGCAGGCCCAGTTGAAGGGTTACTTGGAGCAAGGCGTCTATTCGCGCGGCGATTGCCGGGCGACGGCGGAATGCGGGTTGGTGCTGCTGGCCAACATCGACCTGCGGCAGCAATTGTCGCGGCGTTACAAGAACGGCAAGCCGATGTTCGCGCCGGCTCGACCGGATTACATCCGTCGCTTGCCGGAACTGTTTCACGAATCGCCCACGGTCGACCGGTTTCACGGGATCATCCCCGGCTGGGAGATTCCTCCGTTCGAGACGCAGCAGCAGGCCGAGGGGTTCGGCTTGAAGTCGGACTACTTTGCCGAAGTCTGTCATGCGATGCGAACCGCACCGGATCTTGCGCACGGGGTACGGGCGAAACTGCAGTTAGTGGGCAGCAAGCGGGACTGTACGGCGATCGAACGTATGGCGTGCGCGCTGGCCAAACTGCTGCTGATCGGCCCCGATCATCCGCGGTTCGACGAACTGGTCGTGCGTCCGGCCTGCGAGCTGCGACGCCTGGTACGCACTCAATTGCACGCGCTCGATCCGCAGGGCTATTCGCCCGACTTGCAAATCGAGCGGTTCGAGTCGCTGATCCAGCGGGGCACGACGCTGGGGAAAATCAAGCACTACGAGTTGCTCGAAGAGATCGGCCACGGCGGCATGGCGGCGGTGTACAGGGCTTTGGATACGCGCGATGGGACGGTCGTGGCGATCAAGCGAGTACGGACCGAGGGGGCCGAATTGGACGAGCGGGCGATCCGCCGCGAGATGGATATCTACGCGCGATTGCAGGAGATTCCTAACACGCATCTGTTGTCGGTCAAGGCGATCTTCCGCGAACCGGGTTCCTACGCGCTGGTGACCGAGTTTGCCGAGGGCGGTAGCTTGTGGGATCTGATGGGGGCCGACATTTCAGACGAAGACCGGTTGGCTTTGGACGAAGCGACAGTCCAGACGATCGCGCGTCAGATGATCGACGGACTGGCCGCGTTGCACGACAGCGACATCGTCCATCGCGACATCAAGCCGCAGAATGTGCTGCGGTGCGACGATGTGTGGAAGCTCGCGGATTTCGGGATCAGCAAGCTGATGAATAACCCGGTGACGGGGTACACGTTCCAAGGGGCGCATACGGCGCCGTGGGCACCGCCGGAGCAGATCCAGGGCGCAGCGGCTCACCCGTCCGCCGACATCTACGCCTGGGGCCGCGTGGTGGCGTTCCTGCTGACCGGCCGCACCGCCATCGATGCGGTCGGCGACGTGCCGGGTGCCTGGCAGCAATTGCTGACGGCTTGCACCAGCGTCGTACCCGAACAGCGACCAGAGGCCAGCGCGATCCAAGGATCGCTTGGAGAGTGAGCTGCGGTGAGCTGCGGTGGGTCGGTGGTCGGTGGTCGGTGGGTCGGTGGGCTTAGTTGCCAAACCTGCTTCCACCGGTGCGGGACCGGTGGGGAGCGG
>REEF01000247.1 GCA_007695205.1 Planctomycetaceae bacterium | reverse complement strand
CGCCAGACGGCTACATCGCGGCCGTTGCCGCATCGCGGGGCTTCATCGTGGCATCGCGCGACACATCGCCCTATGCAGCGGCCGGCGTGACGGTCATCAACCCTTGGAAGGACGTATAGGGTGTTTGCGCGCGCCCATGAACGCCGTTGAAATCGAACAGGCCATCACCGACCTTGCGGAGCAGCCCTTTGACACCGCAGAGTTCCCCTACGCCTTCCTTGAAGCCTTCGGCAACAAGGCGACGACCATCAAGCGCCTGCGCGCGGGGGCGTCGAACAAGTCCGACCTCGGCGGTGTTCTCCAGACCAGCAACATCCACATCCTGACCTGCGACGCAGGGCGGGTGACGCAGACGCTGGCCGCCCTCAAGGCCAGCCCGGCGACGGCCAAGGCCAAGGCGAAGTTCATCCTCGCCACCGATGGTGCGCACTTCGAGGCCGAAGACCTGACCAGCGGCGAGACCGTTGCCTGTGCCTTCAAGGACTTTCCCGATCACTTCGGCTTCTTTCTGCCGCTGGCGGGCATCAGCACCGTCCGCCAGATCAGCGAAAACGCCTTCGACATCCGGGCCACCAGCCGCCTGAACCGCCTGTACGTCGAACTGTTGAAAGACAACCCGGCTTGGGGCAAGGCGGAGCGCCGCCACGACATGAACCACTTCATGGCGCGGCTGATCTTCTGCTTCTTCGCCGAGGACACCGACATCTTCGTCGGCAAGGGCCGCTTCACCGATATCGTGGCGCAGATGAGCGCCAGGGATTCATCCAACACCCACGAGGTCATCGCCACGCTGTTCCGCGCCATGAACACCCAGCCCGAGAACCGGGCCGCCGCCGGGATTCCGCGTTGGGCTGATGGCTTCCCCTACGTCAACGGGCAGTTGTTCTCGGGTGGGGACGAGGTGCCGCGTTTCAGCAAGATCGCCCGGTCCTACCTGTTGCACGTCGGCGGGTTGGACTGGACCAAGATCAACCCTGACATCTTCGGCTCGATGATCCAGGCCGTCGCCGAGGACGAGGAGCGCGGCGAGTTGGGGATGCACTACACCAGTGTCCCCAACATCCTGAAGGTGCTGAACCCGCTGTTCCTCGACGACCTGCGTGCAAAGCTGGCAGAGGCGGGCGACAACCCACGCACCTTGCTCAACCTGCGCAAGCGCATCGCCAAGATCAGGGTCTTCGACCCGGCCTGCGGTTCGGGCAACTTCCTGGTCATCGCCTACAAGGAAATGCGCGCCAATGAGGCCGAGATCAACCGGCGGCGCGGCGAGCCGGATCGTGCATCAGAAATCCCAGTCACCAATTTTCGCGGGATCGAGCTACGCGACTTCCCGGCGGAGATCGCCCGCCTCGCGCTGGTCATCGCCGAGTACCAGTGCGACGTGCTGTACCGGGGGCAGAAGCTGGCCCTGGCCGAGTTTCTGCCCCTGCGCAATGAAAACTGGATCACCTGCGGCAACGCGTTGCGGCTCGACTGGCTGAGCATTTGCCCGCCAACCGGCACCGGCGTGAAGGTGCAAGCTGATGACTTGTTCGGTTCTCCGCTCGATCAAGCTGAGATCGATTTCGAGAACGAAGGTGGGGAGACTTACATCTGTGGGAACCCGCCGTACAAGGGTAGCCAAGATCAAACACCAAGCCAGAAGGCTGACCTTGCCGTAGCCTTTGGAGGGCGCATCAAGTCCACCAAGTCAGCAGATTACGTCTCTGGCTGGTTCATTCTCGCCTGCGACTTCATGGCCAAGTCGGAAGCGGCATCGGCCTTCGTTACGACCAACAGCCTGAATCAAGGAAGGCAGGTCTCTCTCTTGTGGCCTGCCATTCTCTCGAACGACATCGAGATCAGATTCGCTAGGCCGTCATTTCCGTGGAGCAACCTTGCCTCCAAGAAGGCGGTGGTCACCGTCTCTATCGTTGGTTTGGGGAGGAGATCGACCGCGCCGAAGTTAGTCTTCACCGAGAACGCCGTTCAACACGCAACGTACATCGGCCCTTACCTCGTCCCTGACCACGCTACGGTTGTCTCCCCGTCGCGAAGTCTTGTTTCCTCTCTTAGTGCCATGACCAACGGCTCAATGCCCAATGACGGCGGCGGCTTGTTGTTGGACGCGGACGAGTACCGAGATCTCGTGCGCTCGCGTCCCGAAGCTGCTGTCTTCTGCCGAAAGTTCCTTGGTTCTCACGACAGCATTCAAGGCGAAACGCGGTATTGTCTCTGGATCGAAGACGGCGACGTGTCCAGCGCCTGCGCTTATCCAGAACTCGCAGAACGTGTTCAACACGTTCGCACCCATCGGAAGGACAGCGACCGCGCGGAGACCAACGCGCTCGCAGCAGTACCTCACGCATTCGGCGAGCGTCGCCACCAGGACGGCCGGGCGTTGCTGATCCCACGGCACAGTTCGGAGAGCCGTCCGTACCTTCCTTCGGTTCTTGTCAACGATGACACTGTTATCGGCGACAGTGCCATTGCAATGTACGGATTCACGATGCCGGACGTAGCAATCTATTCGTCGCGGCTCCACTTGGTATGGATCGCAACGGTTTGCGGGAAGATCAAAGAAGACTACCGATACTCGAACTCGCTCGGCTGGAATACGTTCCCCTTGCCAACGCTGACAGATAAGAACAAGGCCGACCTCACGCGCTGCGCCGAGAACATCCTGCTGGCGCGTGAGCATCATTTCCCCGCGACCATCGCCGACCTCTACGACCCCGAGAAGATGCCCGCCGACCTACGCGCTGCGCATGAGCGAAATGACGAGGTGCTGGAGCGCATCTACATCGGCCGCCGCTTCAAGAACGACACCGAGCGGCTGGAAAAGCTGTTTGACCTTTATACGAAAATGACGGCAGAAGCGGCCAGGGGCAGGCCAGCGAAGAAAGCCGCGAAAAGGAAGACGGAATGAGCGCCAAAAACTCCAGGCCCGTGCGCTTGAGCGCGCCGCCGGATGGCTACGCCGACTGGTTCGCCGAGTTGAAAACCCGGATTCATAACGCCCAACAACGCGCCACCCTCGCAGTGAACTGTGAGCTGGTGCTGCTCTACTGGCAAATCGGGCGCGACATTCTGGCGCGGCAGGCGGCACAGGGCTGGGGCACGAAGGTGATTGAGCGGCTATCGCAGGATTTGCGCGCGGCCTTCCCGGAAATGCGGGGTTTTTCTCCCCGCAACCTTAAATACATGCGCGCATTTGCCGAAGCCTGGCCGGACGAGCAGTTTGTGCAAGAGGTGCTTGCACAATTGCCGTGGTATCACCAGTTAGCGCTGCTGGATAAGTTGCCCGGCCCTGAAACGCGCAAATGGTATGCAGCCAAGGCCATCGAGCACAACTGGTCACGCAATATCCTGGTGATGCAGATTGAAATGCGCCTGCTGGAACGCAGCGGCAAGGCCCTGACCAATTTTGCGCTGACGCTACCTGAGCCACAGTCTGACTTGGCGCGTGAATCGCTGAAAGACCCTTATCGCTTTGACTTCCTTGGACTGACGGACGAGTCGCAAGAACGTGCGGTGGAAAACGCGCTGATCAAGCACGTTACCGAATTTTTGCTGGAGCTCGGCGCGGGCTTCGCCTTCGTCGGGCGGCAGGTATTGCTGAATGTGGGCGGCGACGAGTTTTTCATTGACTTGCTGTTCTACCACCTCAGACTGCGCTGCTATGTGGTCATCGAACTCAAGGGCGGCAAGTTCAAGCCGGAACATTTAGGCCAGTTGAGTTTTTACCTGACAGCGGTGGACGAGCAAGTCAAGCATTCGCAAGATAACCCGACCATCGGCCTGCTGCTGTGCAAAAGCAAAAACCAGGTGGTCGCCGAATACGCGCTGCGCCAAAACATGCAACCACTGGGCGTAGCAGAATACAAGCTCATTGAATCCCTGCCGCCGGAACTGGCGAGCGATTTGCCCAGCATTGAGCAGATTGAGCGGGAGTTATCGGGCGAAAGCACATCTGACGAAGGCGGTGAGGAGTGAGCGTTGGTAATGAAAACGAGGAAAGTCAACATGACCACCACCATTGACCTTACCCGTGACATCGAGCAGCGACTCGACGCGCTCGCTGCACGAACCGGTCGCACCAAGGCGTTTTGCCTGCACGAAATCATCGCGCAGGGCATCGCGGACATGGAAGACTACTACCTCGCCGCTGATGTACGCGAGCGGGTCCGCAAGGGAGAAGAACCGGTTTTTTCCGCTGCCGAGGCGAGAAGCCACCTTG
>REEF01000952.1 GCA_007695205.1 Planctomycetaceae bacterium | reverse complement strand
GTTCTGCACAGCGACCGAGCCATCGACGTCAACATCGCCATCATGCGCGCCTTTGCCGGACGGAACCAGCGTCGCCGTCCCCGGGCAACTGGAAATCTTCAGCAACGTCGCGGGCGGACAATTCACCGACCGCCCCAACACCATCCTGGTCGATTCCGAGCAACTCGAATCGGGCGACGCCATGAGCGCCGATTTCAAAAAGATCGCCGCCCGCGAGATCGAAGAGTTCAAAGCCGACTACCGCCGCCGCTTCCCCGGCAGCGACCCCGACAAGCTGACCGACGAAGACCTGCTGCGCGAAGTCCTGAACACAGTCGGCAAGCCCGGAAAACTGGGTGAAAACGTCAAGTGCGTTGTCTCCGTCTCGATGCTCACCGAAGGCTGGGACGCCAACACCGTCACCCACGTCCTGGGCGTGCGAGCCTTCGGCACCCAGTTGCTGTGCGAACAAGTCGTCGGACGTGGCCTGCGCCGCATGAGCTACCACCCCAACTCCAGCACGCTCGAACTTCCGGACGGCACCACCGCCACCTTCGAATCGTTCCCCGTCGAGTACGCCGAGGTCTACGGCGTCCCCTTCTCGTTCATCCCGTCCGCCGGATCAACCGCCGATCCCAAACCCGGCCCCATCCCGACCCGCGTCCGCGCCTTGGAGAACCGGATCGCCTGCGAAATCACCTTCCCCCGCATCGATGGCTACCGCTACGAATTGCCCGGCGAACGTCTGAACGCCAAGTTCACCAAGCAATCCCAGTTGAAGCTGTCCACCGCCAACGTCCCCACCCAGGTCGAGAACGCCCCCATCGTCGGCGAATCCGTCATCCACAGCCTGGACGACCTGCGGACCAAACGCCCCCAACAAATCGCTTTCCGGCTTGCCAAACGCTTGCTAGAACACCATTTCCGGGACGATCAGCAGAACGTCAAACCCTGGCTGTTCCCCGACCTGCTGGCCATCAGCCGTCAGTGGCTGGCCGAGTGCCTGATCTGCCAAGACAACACCTTCCCCCAACTGCTGCTGTTGGTCGAAAACAACTACGACGCGGCCGACCGGATCTATCAAGCCATCGTCCACGCCAGCGACGGTGAAAAACGCCTGCTGCCCATCCCCAAGCCCTACGACACCGTGGGCTCGACCCGCTACGTAGACTTCGACACCATCCGGGACACCTACAAGACCCGCGCCGACAGGTGCCACGTCTCGCACGTCGTCGGCGATACCAGATCCTGGGAGCAGAAAATGGCCCAGACCCTGGAAGACATGGACGAAGTGCGCTGCTACGCCAAGAACCACGGCCTGGGATTTTTGATCCCCTACACCATCGGCGGAGTCCAGCGCAACTATGTCCCCGACTTCATCGCCCACATCGACGACGGCCACGGCCCCGACGACCCGCTGAAGCTGATCATCGAAGTCACCGGAGCCAAGGACAAGGACAAAGAAGCCAAAGTCGCCGCCGCCCAGACCCTCTGGGTGCCCGCCGTCAACAACGCCGGAACCTGGGGCCGCTGGGCCTTCATCGAAATCCGCGACCCTTGGGATGCCAAGAAACAGATTCTGAACCACAGAAATGGATGACGGTTATGGAGATCGATCCTCACAAGATCTATGCCGTACTGACCGGCGATATCGTCAAGTCGTCCCGCCTGGAGCGTGCGACGCGCGAATCGTTGCCGAGCCTGCTGAGACAGGCTGCGGCCGATTTGCGCGAGTTTCGGGGGGAAGCGGTTCCGTTGGACATCGACATCTACGCCGGCGACTCGTGGCAGTTGCTGCTCTGCCAGCCCGGCGCAGCGCTCCGAGCTGCGATCTTTCTCCGAGCCTGTCTGCTGGACCGTGCCGATGGCGTGGATACTCGAATCGCCGTGGCGTTCGGCGGGATCGATTTCGTGCCCGGAGACCGTGTTTCCGAAGGCGATGGCGAAGCGTTCCGATTGTCCGGCAGGCTGCTTCAGGACAGCGCCCCGGGGCAACGGATGCGGTTTGCCTCCAGCGACCGGTCCGATGCCCGGCTCTGGGACATCGCGTTCGGGCTGGTTGACGCCATCATTTCCAGGAGCTGGTCAGCCAAGCAAGCGCGCGCCGTGTCAGGCGCGCTGCGCGGTTGGTCAATCCACAAAACAGCAAATTTGTGGACACCTGTAATTGCTGAACCAACAGTAACGATCCATTTGAGAAAGGCCGGTTGGCCAGCCATTGAACACGCGATTGATTACTTTGAACACGAAAATAGCACTTTATAGGCATAGCTTCCAGAGGCTAATTTTTGAAAATTAGCGCCCAGAGGCTAATTATCCCGTTTGTTGGTGACGATTTGGAGGAAGGTTGCCAGATGCCCGATTTTTCGATGAGTTCCGCTGCCGTGGTGGTTCTGATGGGATTGGTGGCCGGGCACCTGATGATCGACTTTGCGTTTCAAACAGACAACAATGTCCGATTAAAGCAGCAGTTTCGGGGATGGGCTTGTGCGAAGCATGGTTTCATGCATGCTGCCGTCGCCTACTGCTTATCGGGGCTCTGGCTGGTGTGGCAGATCCCGGTGGTGATTCTATTGGTTCCGGTGAGGCTTCGAGAAAGGCGGACGCTACGTCGGACAACTGGAACGAACGCTCATCCTTCTGTTTGTGCTGACGTACCACCTTTCGCACGGTTATGGCTTGCCTGGGTTAAATCCACTCCCCCTCTACTAGTTACTTCTGGGCAGCCGGCGGTGCGGCTCTTTTTTGGGGCGGGGGGTATTGCAAAGCACCAGAAAAACTACCGCCTGCCATGATAACGCCACCTTGCGAACGGGTATCGCTGGGGCTACAATCCCCAAATCAACTGGACAGAGATCCTCACGGTTCGTAGACAGGTGTCACATGAGAATCAAGACAATTCGTACCCAAGGTCTGTTTGGTATATTCAATCATGTTATCCCCTTATGTATAGATGATCGAATTACCATCATGCATGGCCCGAATGGTTACGGAAAGACCGCGATTCTCCGCCTGATTTCCGACATCTTCGGGGCGACTCGCATGGCAGTGCGCGAGTTGCCTTTCGCAAGCATCGTTCTAGAGTTCGATGAAGGCACCAAACTTACTGTTCGGAAGTCCGACATTCCCGAAGAAAAACGCCAGCGAATCACCTACGATTGCCCACCGTACGAATCGTTTGAGCTTCCGGAGGAGCCCGACTCGGAATCGCAAGCGACAGCAATCGAGAGATTCGTTCCGGGAATCTTGCGGCTTTCCTACGACGAGTGGCACCATCAATACACCGGTGAAACCTTCAGCACCGGTGAGGCTATTGAACGGTTTTCTGAGCATTTGCCGCTTGATGCGAGAGGCACATCCTACCCTGATTGGCTCGCGTCCCTGCGCGAATCTCTTGATGTCCATTTCATCCGCGCAACGCGCCTTGAGTCATCCCGCATTTTTCGGCGGCCAACTCGCGGCAAACGAAGACGGTTCTCTCCATCAGTTGTTGGAAACTATGCCGAAGAGCTTTCGGATCATATTCGAGGTACTCTTGCGAAATACGCCGAGTTATCTCAGTCCTTGGACCGTTCGTTTCCACAACGTCTCGTTACGACGACCGGGCAGCCCCCAATGTCAATGGCAGACATTCGTAGAAGGCTTGCGGACCTTGAGCAAAGGAGGCAGCAGCTCACGGATGCTGGACTGCTAGACAAGGAAGAGGAAACGCACTTCGATGTGGCATCGATCGATGAAACGAAGGCTGAAGTTCTTTCGCTTTACATCGCAGATGTCGACAAGAAACTCGCCGTCTTCGACAAGCTCTACGCTCGCATTGATCTGTTGAAGACGATTCTTAATCAACGGTTCTCGTTCAAGACGGTCTCCATTGACAAGAGCACTGGTATCGAGTTTCGCAGCGATGACGGAGCATTATTGTCGCCGGAGTATCTCTCGTCTGGCGAGCAACATGAGGTTGTTCTGCTGTACCAGTTGCTATTCAAGGTGAAGGTAGACTCCCTGATTCTTATCGATGAACCAGAACTTTCGCTGCACATTGCATGGCAGGAACAATTCCTAAAAGATTTGGCCCAGATTACAACACTATCAAGTTTTGATGTAGTGATAGCAACGCACTCTCCCCAAATCATCAGCGACCGTTGGGATTTGACGGTTGAACTCAGAGGTCCAAAGGAATGCGCGAATACATCACCGAGCACACTGTCGCTAACGCGATAAGAATGAAGCGGTCCCTGTTC
>REEF01000530.1 GCA_007695205.1 Planctomycetaceae bacterium | reverse complement strand
ATCCCGGCATTTACCCCTGATAAAGTGGATATCAGCGGGATTATCCGGGTCAAACGTTTCCGAATTCATATATCGAGCTATTTGAATTTTTAATGATAATCGAAGTATTTGGGCCGTCAACCCGTTTCTGGATCAAACTACCAGAAGGGGGGCTGCTGGGTTGGCAATCTCTGTGCAGGCTATTGTGTGGGGCAAGAAATGCATGAGTGTGGGGGAGTTTTGTGGGTTGATCGGTGGTGGGAAGTTGAACGAAGCGGATCGAAAGTGGTTTCGGTGATGGATTCGGAGTTGTGTGGCCAGTTTTAAGATTTCGAAGAGCCAGCTTTCAGACACCGACAGCGTTCCCAGGTCCAGATGACGGTTCCAATGCCCAGACAGTGTTAACCACGACAATCGAGCTGCACCGGCCAACAAGACCTGAAGTTGATGAGCTTGCAAGCTGCGGGTGGGCGCATAGCTTCCACATGGCTTCCATCCGATTGCCGGGGCTTCGAGTTCACTCCGGCTTCCTGGAACGTTCCGGGATCTTGCCCGTGGCTGCTATCGGGGCGGCGTGTTGCTCGGCGACTGGGCGTTCAGGGTCAGCATCGGCTCGGCTAACTGCTCGATCCGCTCCGCGTCGGTTGGGCCCCTTTCCCGATACGGTCAAATCTCCGATTGGATCGGGAAATGACCTGCTTGAATCAACTCCGCTCGCTCCGCCAGCCGTTCGTACGAATTCAAGTGGAGCAGTTCGACGGTCGCTCGGCCTTCCGGTGTGAGCCCGACAATTCGTGCATCCTTGAGTTCGAAATGCTCTAGCCAGTTCTGAGTGCGGGGATTGTACACTCGCACCAACTGGCTTGTTTCCGGATCAAGGGCACCAATGTCACTGCCCTTTCGACGATTGCACATGGTACACGACAAAGCAAGATTCTCCGAATTCGTCGGGCCGCGATGCTTCTCGGCAATGACATGATCCACTTGATGCGTGGACGCTGCGAAGTCCTGGTGGAGCAGACAATACTCGCAGCGATTGCCTGCTCGCCGAGTAACTTCGTGCCGAAGTTCGATCGATGGCCTTGTGGTCATTCTTCCGACTGCCCGAGAGCGCGCGCTTTCAACATGCGAACCAAATGTTCAAAGCGTTCAAAATCATCCAATTCGGCCGATTCCTCCTCCGTCAAAGTTCCCTCGCGGTTCCTTTCTAACAGCCAATCGAGTCGGATCTGCTTCGCTTCAGACAGGCGAAAGCGGCGCAAACGCCCCGGATCGACACCTTCGCTCAGCAGATCGAGCAGATCATCGTACAGCGCAGATTGTCCGACGGTCGCCATGGATCGCTCCCTCTCCCACGTGTAATAGCCCGAGTCACGATCGCCATTATTGCCACATCTCGACGACGTGACAACCCGGAGCAGCGGTCATTCATCGATTCGGACGCGGAGAGATTGGAAGCTATCGATTACCCGGCCGCATCCCCCGCCGTGGCCTGCTCGACGATGCGGATCTCGTCATCGGTCAGCCCGTACAGTTCGTAGACGAGCTGGTCGATTTCCCGGTCGGTGGTGGCAATCTGGCGGGCAAGTAACTGGTGCTCGTGCGGGCCTTTGGCAGATCCCAGTCTTTGATGATCTTCGAGCATCTGTTGGGCCAATTCGGTTACACGGTCCTGGCGGAAGGAGTCGGCTCTCTTCGTCTTGTCAATCTGCAGTATTGGTAAAGGTTCGAGGTACTGACGATTGAAGGAGTAGTAGCCGTGGCCAAACCGCGAGTTGCTGAGTTTTACGAGCCAATCAAGGAGCCGACTGTTTAGGAGGCCGAGCAAATAGTGAAAGGAGATGTCGACTGATGGGCGAAGGGACAAACCGTAGCCCCCACCTCCTCCGCCCCCGCTTCCCACGAAATGATACTCCCCCACCGAATCAGCCGCAAAAGACGCCCGAAGTCCAATCGAGGGAACTAACAGCCGAACCACTCCGTTGCAAAGATCGTAATTGCGTCTCCGGTACGAATACCACTCTCCTGGTTTTTTTCGCGATCGCAGTTGTTTGGCATACCGTGTTAAGTAGCTCCAAGCAAGCGGCATTTCTGTTTTGAACCGCCTCTCATCAACGATTATCGGCTTACCGGAAGTGACGTCGTAAGGAAACAGAACGTACCGTTGCTTGTTGTCGATCAAGTAACGGCGCACATCTACCGCCCCCTTTAGCACTTTTCGGATCGCGGATTCTTCTATCTCGAACGGGACCGGTGACGCGTGCGATGTGACGAGAACTCTGCTGCCTGGAATAACATCTCCTACCTTCGTCAAAAGGAAAACGTTGTCACACCCTGTTTCGAGTCCACGCTGGAACGCGCAGAAAACACTCAAAGGCGTGAACTGACGCATCCGGTCAAGCAAACGGGCTGCGGAATTATCAACAAATGCCCAAGGAGCAGTGGACAGGCGATGTGCAGGAAGCGCAAACGAATGGCGGATCTGAAATGAGGTCGATGCTCGTGTTGTTTGCGCAGAGGAGTAACGGAGTGCTTCCTGACTAGTTTTCGTCAGGAATAATAGGCACGTGTAAATGGTTGCACCTCCGAACACCTGAGCGTCGCCGAAATCCACGATCTCAGACATGGTTCGACTGTCCGCCAAAAACCCTCGAAGACTCGAGCCGTACTCCGCCGTGAAGAATTTGTTGGGGACGATGAAAGCGAGTGTCCCTGAGTTCGCCAAGATGTCGAACGCTCGACGAATAAACACGACATAGATATCGAAACGATGATTTACGTCGTATGCTTGGTAAAGATACGGACGTAGTTTTTCGTCGATATTGCCCACGCGAATATACGGCGGATTGCCGATCACCGCGTCGAATCCGCCTGAGAGCATGATATCGGAGAACTCAGTTTCCCATTCGAAGACGTTGATACGCATCCGCTCCTCGTCATCGAACAGATCGAGCTGCTTTCCCCGGTAGAAATCCGGGCCGATCAGGCTGTTGCCGCATTGGATGTTGTCGGCCAGGTCCGGCAGGGCGCGTTGCTTGGCGAACAATTGCCGCAGGAGCGTTTCCTTGGTCTCGCCTTCCAGGACCTTCAGCAGCAGCGACAGCTTGGTTACCTCGACGGCCTGCGAGTCGATATCGACGCCGTAGATGTGGTCCAGCAGGATGCGTTTGCGCTCGGCGGTGGACAGCCGCCATTGCCCGTTCTTGGTCTGGTACACGCGAGCCTTGTGCCGGCTGGGATCGTCGGCCACGAACCAGTCGCGGTACCAGTCCAGCAGGTACTGGTACGCGCCGATCAAAAACGATCCGCTGCCGCAGGCCGGGTCCAGCACGCTCAGCGGCCGGCCGCCCTTGGCCGGCTTCCACGTCGGCGTCCGGGCCGCGACTTCGTGAGCCGTCTTGCCCTCCAGCAACTTGCCCACCGTGTTTTTGACGATGTACTCGACGATGTACGTGGGCGTGTAGTACACGCCGCCCGCCTTGCGGACCTCGGGTTTCTCCTCCACCTTGGCCTGATGCCCGGCCGTCAAGCGGATCACCTTGCCCAGGAACTGCTCGTACACCTGGCCCAGGATGTCCGCGCCGATGACCGAAAACTCGTAGGGGCTGTCCGGGTAGTACAGCTTGCGGATGATCTCTTTCAGCACCGCGTCGTCGACCGTCAGTCCCAAAGTCCACTCGTCCGGCAGTTCGCGGCGGTCCTTCTCGGCGGCGAAGTGGAACAGCCCCGAGTTGTAACGATCATCGGCCTCGCGGAACAACTCGCACAGCCGCCGGTAGATGTTCGGCCCGTTCGGCAAGACCTGCAACCGGCCGTAGGTCTCCATCCCCCGGTCTTCGCAGATCCGCAGGAAGATCAGCCGGTCGATGGTCTTCTGGACGGCGAAGTTCAAATCGCGTTGCGACAGGTCTCGGTTGCGGAGCGCCAGGTTGCGGGCCAGCAACAGCCGCCAGCCGTCGATTTCGTCCAGGAAAGCCGCGTCCACCTCGGCCGTGCCCCGTTTCTTCTTCTTCGATTCCGCGTACCGGTCGAAGGAACCTTTCAGCACGGCGTCCCGCGAGAACACGGCGGCGATTTCATCCCAGCGTTCTTCGTACTGGTCGAACGTGACGTACATCACCCGCGCCGTGGACGAGCCATCCGTCTTGACCGGCCGCACACGGCAGTCGTAGACCGCGAACTCCTCGAAATCCGTCAGGATGCTGAGCGCCAGTTTGGCCGACCAACCGTACCGGCGAAGTTGAAACGCGGGGGCGATG
>REEF01001051.1 GCA_007695205.1 Planctomycetaceae bacterium | reverse complement strand
TTGACTTGAGCCGCCCGGCCTTGTTGACTCCGAGGAATCTGGTAGGATTAGAGTATGGCTACCGTAGACTACCCTTACATCTCCGTTGATTCGGACAATGTGCCGATGCTTACCGGCACGAACACAAAGGTCGTGGAGGTTGTGCTGGACCATTTGGCATACGGGTTGGACGCAGACGACATCCGGCGGCACTACTCCTATCTGACGCTGGCCCAGATTCACACCGCCCTGGCGTACTACTACGACCATCGCGAAGAGTTCGACCGGGATATCGCACGCCGCTTGTGCAAAGTTGACGAGTTCTGCTTCAGCTAATCTACCCGCGGCTGGGATGCGGTTGACGGAGCTGAAGTGAAAGAATAGGGTCGGGGATTGCGGCGTTGGACCAGGCGCACGGCGGTCGCGAAGCGGCCGCGATAGAATTCGGCCATGGCCAGCAGGTGCCGGTTCTCGGGACTCGCGTCCAGACGGCAACAGCGCAGGGCGGCCTCGACCGCTTCATCGTAGCGGCCGTCGCCCATCGCCGCCAAGCACGCGCGGCGCAGTTGACCAACCCTGCGCAGCGCATCGTGCAGCAGACTCAAGTCGCAGCGGCAGCGACGGCACGTGTCGGACCAGACCTGCGCCGCACCACACGTGGGACAACGCAGTTTGGCGGTGGATTCGGAGCCTTCGGACATCGCGCGTTCCCTCGATCCGACCGTCAAGCGTCTTGCAGGTAGAACACGATGTCTTCCAGTCGCTCGCGGTAGCTACCGATGTCCGGCAACGAGTGGTTGGCGATGGCGTCCTCCAACTGTTCGATCAGTTCCTGGATCTCCTGTACGTCGTCCTCACCGACTTGCGGCAGCAGATTGGTCGCCTTGGCGATCAATTGGATGGCTTCCTTGATCGCCGCCCGTTCGCCTTCGGGCAACGGAGGTTCCTCGGAAACGGGATGACGGGCGGCCGAAACCGGCGAGGTGCGGTCGCCGAAGATCTCCGCCAATTTGGCGCGGGCTTCCTCGTGGCCTTCGGCGCGGAACTCCGTGATCGCGTTCTTGATGGTCAGCCGGTCTTCCAGGCCCGTGCTCCGCTCGACGGCGGTGACGTTCAACATGCCGTCCAGGTTCAAATCGAAGCGGACGAGGATTTCGCTTCCCGCGTCGGCCGATTCGTCCAAACCATCGAGCACGAAGCCCCCGATGAACTGATTGCGCCGCACGTCCTCGTCTTCGCCCTGGAACACTTTGACTTCCACCGCCTTTTGGCCCTGGAACATCGTGCTGTAGAGTTCGGATCGGGTTGCGGGCAAAGCCGTGTTGCGGTGGATGATGGGCGAGAACTCGTGGGGCGAGGGCATCCCGTGGACGAAGCCTTGGCACTGCACGCCCAGCGTATGCGGCGTGATATCGACCAGCACGGCGCCGACGTCCTGGCCGGCAATCAGCGCGCCTTGCACCGCGGCGCCCATGGCGACGCACAGATCCGGGTCGATCTCCTGGTGAGGCGTTTGGGACAACTGGGTTTCCAGCATCTGCTGGACCAGCGGCGTGCGACTGCTGCCGCCGACCAGGATGATCTTGTCGATGTCCTTGGCGTGTAACCGCGCGTCCTGAAGCGAGTCGTCGACGCATTGGATGGTCTTTTTCAGCAACGGCTCGATCATTCCCTCGTATTCGTAGCGGTACAATTCCATCTTCAAGTGCAACGGAGCCCCGTCCCGCTCGGCGATGAACTCCTCGTTCAACTCGACGCACGCGTCGAACGACAACTGCTTCTTGACCTCTTCCACCGCTTGCAGCAACCGCGAACGGGCCGTGGGGATCTCGCGCAGATCCAGCTTGTGTTGCTCCTGGAAACGCTGGCAGACGAAGTCCAGCAGCAATTCGTCGAAATCGTCGCCGCCCAAGTGCGTATCGCCGTGGCTCGACAGCACTTCGACCACCCCGCCCTCGACTTGGACGATCGAGACGTCAAACGTACCGCCACCCAGGTCGTAGACCAGCAGCCGCTCGCGGTGGTCGGCCTTGGCCTCGTAGATCAGCGAGGCGGCGGTCGGTTCGTTGATGATCCGCACCACTTCCAACCCGGCCAATTCGCCCGCTTGCCGCGTCGCCTCGCGCTGCGTTTCGTTGAAGAACGCCGGCACCGTGATCACCGCTTTGCTGACCGGGTATCCCAGCTCTTGCGCGGCCCGGTCCTTCAGCGTCCGCAGGATGATCGCCGAGAGCTCTTGCGGAGAATACTCGGTGTCGGCCATGGTGACGGTGGTGGCCTCGCCCATCTTCCGTTTGATCGACTTGACCGTCCGCTCGGGCGCCAGGATGGCTTGATTGCGAGCCGGTTCTCCCACCAACAGCCGTCCTTGGCTGTCCAGCCCGACGACCGACGGCAGGATAGCCGAGCCGTCCGCGTCCTTGATCATCGCCGGTTTGCCGTTGCGAATCAGGCAGACGGAGCTGTTGGTGGTCCCCAAGTCGATGCCAATAATCGTCTCCACGTTTCGTTCTCCGCTGAAATGAGAAGTTAGGTTGTCCATTCCCCGTGATTGGTCTGTCCTGGTCGGTTCGGCGACGGATTCTCCGGTGCGGTCTGTCCGTTCGCTGCGTCGTCTCGTTCGCTATCCGCTCTATGATAAGGCGGTTCGAACGCGCGTGCCAGCGGGTCCTCCTCGCGCTGCGATTCCTCGTCTTGCTGGGCGCTTACTTCGCCCGCAGGTTCCAAGTCGCGATCGGGTTCCAAGTCCCGCGGGGACTCCGTTTCGCTTGGCAACGGAAGGGGTCGGGAGTCGTTTTCGGGGAAGGCGTCTTCCAGGTGGTTCGTCGGTGCCCGAAAACGACTCCCGACCCCGTCGCCTTCCGGTTCTTCCTCTTGCTGCGGTTCAACTTCGCCCTGGAATCCTGGTTCGCCGTCGGGTTCTTGGTCCTTGCGTATGCCGATGGGCGGACGCGTTGCCCGAACCTCTGCGTAGCGCATCAATCGGCCTTGCCACAGGTAGCCCGGGCGCACGATGTCGACAACCGTTTCGGGCTCGACTTCCGGGTCGTCGACCAATTCGACGACGGTCATCTCGGTCGGGTCGACCGGGTATCCCAAGCAATCGATGCGTTGGATTCCCAGTTGATCCAACGTCCGTTCGAGCCGCTGGTAGATCAACTGATACCCTTCCAGCAGCGGCAGCATGATTCTGCGGTGCAGATCGGTCGTCTGCTGGCGGAACAGGTCGGCAGAGGCGTTGAACCAGACTCGAGCTTTCCAGCGCTGCCAGAAGGACAGCCGATCGAACCGTTGGCGGGCAGCCTCTTCGTGGCGGCGCACGGTGTCTTCCAGCACGTTGGCATGGGCCGTCTGTGCCGCCTGCAGGCCGCGCTGGAACGCCTCGTCCAATTCGATCAGCGCTTCGACCAGCGGCCGGGCCGCCTTGGCGACGGCATCGGCTTCTCGTGCTTCGACCGAACGCATCTGGTTCGCAGCTTCGTCGAGTGCGGTGATGGCCAACTGCAGGGCGTCCTCCAGCCCGCGATTGCTCTTCGTCTGCAGCTTGACTTCCTGCCGCACCGCGGTAAAGGCTTCGATCAACTGGATCAGCCCTACGTCCGGCAGGTCTTCCGCGGCCGCGTCCTCATCATGCCCGACATGACCCAGCGCGGCGATCTCGGCTTCCGTGCGCCCCAGCCACTCGCGAAAGCGCCTGAGCAGTTCCTCGTTCTCGTACCAGCTTCGCATGAACGCTCCGTCCGTCGGCCAGTTGTTTCCTTGGGGTCCCTGTCTCCATCAGAACGTTGGTCGTCAAACGTCGGCCAACGACAGCAGTACGTCGGTCCCAATCCGCTTCCCGCAGAATTGCTGCTTTTCGTCGGCAATTAACTTATCGAATGTTTCCGTAAACCGGACATCGAACAGACGCATGCCCAGACTGGTGACCGGATCGCGCAGCGTTTCGTACGCGGCGCGGATCTCGGCGAACCGCTCGGGGGCGCGTTCCGGCGAGAACTCCCGCACCAGCGCCAAATATCGCTTGCGGATGGCTTCGGAGTCGGCGCTGGGATCGATCCCCAGAACCTGATACGGATCAGCGATCATCGTCACCTCGTCATTGTGTCATTGTGTCAAAGCCAGTAGAGCCGTTTTAGAAGAACGGAAAGAACCGTTGGCGCCTGCCGGAATCCGCCTGCTTGCCCTGCGGACCGCCGGAGCGGCCGTACGACGGATCGTCATCATCCTCGTCATCGTCTTCGTCCCAATCGTCTTCATCCCAATCG
>REEF01001050.1 GCA_007695205.1 Planctomycetaceae bacterium | reverse complement strand
CACCGCCCTGCGTCACCCCACAACAGGCAGTGCAGTCTCCATTTTGAGCCACGGATCAACACGGATCAAACCAAAATCTCCCAACCTCGCCCCGCAGTCAGCACGCGTGACCATCGTCTTTTTCTACGGACGCCTCCGCCGGCTACGATGCCCCGCACTCAGGCCATCCTTCCATTTCACCATCGGCGGACCCCGTTCGATCGAGACTTCAATAATGAAACCGTTGAGATCCCCTATAATGTGATTATCAGCGGGTCTAAGGGACTGTCGCAGATTCCGACGCGGTTGCCTACAAACACGACGGGTGTGTTTTCGTTTCATGAAGCCTGGTGTTGGCAATCAGCCTGAAGTACCTCCCATTGTGGATTTGCTGGTGTGCGGTGTCGATGACACCTCTCGGTCCAGCACTCGGCAGGATTGCCCGTCTTAACACGTAAAAGTGGTCCGCAACTACACGGACACTGACCGTGGACGTTCGTGAGAAGACAAGCCGTAGAGACAGGCAACGGTCAACAGGACCATCGCGACGGTCGTAAACATGACCGCATAGGGCGGCAGACCCAGATGGCGGGCCCCTTCGATCAGTCCGCCCATGCTGGGCTGGCCGATCAGATTGCCCACGTCGAACATCGCCAGCATCAACGTGGTCGAAATCCCCCGATAACGAGCAGGGAACGATGCATTGCCCCCGGCGATCACTGCGGGAAACAACAGAGCATGGGCGGTACCGGCAAAGACGGCCGGAACCGCTAACGACCATTCGTTCCAAACCAGCAGGTACGAAACGACAGAGAGGATCGCGCTGCCCAAACCCCATTGGATGGCTGGAAGCACGCCCCATCGATCCACCAATTGACGGAAGCGAATCCGGACGGCCAGTGCCGTCGCGGCATAAACCAAAAAGAAGACCTTGATCCGCTCAAGCCCCAGTTCATGGGCATAGGCGTTCAGGAAGGTGTTAGGCAATCCGAGAACCAGCCCCACCGCAGCAGCGACCAGCAGTATCCAACCAGGATGATAGCGGCGTAGCACGGCAAAGACCGGAATCGGCCGTATCCGCGACCGACGCGGCGGATTGGCGATGCCCAACACAAAGGCCAACGCCACCAGGCTGAGCGCGGCTGCGGTAATCAACAGCCGGGCGAGCTGTGGCCAAACAATGTCTTCCCCAGTCAGAAAGAAATCGCCCAACGTCGGCCCCAATGCCAAGCCAATGAACCCCGAGGTTCCGAGCACGCCGATCGTCTCGGCCATCCGGCGCTGAGGAGCGCGCAGAGAAACGTAGGTCAACGACGAACCAAAGGCCCCCGCAATGCTGGTGGTCAGACAAATGCGCGCCAAATAGATCTCTGGTCCATTCACGCGGGTGATCGCTAGATGTGCCAGCGTGCTGCTGGCAAATAGCAGCAGGGCTATCGTCCAGATCCGCTTGGCTCCCAAACGATCGATGCCGATCCCCTGAACCACGCGGGTAGCAAGGGCGCCTAACATGCCAACACCGACGATCAGCCCCAGATCCATTTCACTGCCACCCAGAAATCGGACCAGGTCGGCATAGCGGAACAACAGGCTGACCGCCATCATCAGACTGCAATTGGCGCCGTAGCAGAACCAGAACGTCGAGTCGTAGACGGTCCGTTCGGCAGCCAGCGAGTGGTTTGGCGATGATCGGATCACCGAAGAATCAGGCGGAACGTCGGAGGTGGGCATTGCTGGCAATGTTTCTGCTGGAACGCAAACCGAGTGGGAAATCGGTGGGATTCTGGTCCCGGCTGACTTAGCTCCATGGCACGGTTCGATCGAGATCGCGAGGCTCACGCCCAACGCGGTATTGCCATTGTCAGCCACCAGTATAGATGTTCCCGATCAAGATGTTAGGGCGCTTCGCTCGAAACCCACGTCCCGCCATCGACCGAAGCGCCGCGCCGCCGCGCCGGATAGACTTGCTTGCCAAAGATGTTAGGGTATCAGGTGGCAAGCGAAGGCTGTCTGGTAGGGGGGTGGAAGACCTGCTGCCGTTGATATTTCGAATGATTCAGAAGGGAGAAAACCATGGCCAGCTTGGTGGGCGGAATCGAAGCAGGGGGAACAAAATTTGTCTGTGCAGTGGGGACAGGTCCTGACGATATTCGAGCCGAGTCGCGTTTTCCTACAACGGATCCTGACGAGACGTTGCTGCAGGCGATCGCTTTTTTTCGCGAGCAACAGATGCATCACGGTCCGATCCGTGCGTTGGGAATCGCCTCGTTTGGCCCCGTCGATCCCCACCCCGATTCGCCTCGCTTCGGCTACATCACGTCGACGCCCAAGCCGGGCTGGAAAGACACCGATTTCGGCGCTCGGATCAGCCGGGAACTGGGGTTGCCGCTGGGCTTCGACACGGATGTCAACGTGGCAGCGTTGGGCGAAGCGCGTTGGGGCGCCGCCCAGGGACTCGACACGTTCCTGTACCTGACGGTCGGCACCGGCATCGGTGGTGGCGGCTTGGTCAATGGCCGGATGATGCATGGGCTGATTCATCCCGAGATGGGGCACGTCCGCATTCCTCACGATCGGGACGAGGATCCGTATCCCGGGCGTTGCCCGTTCCACGACGATTGCCTGGAGGGCCTGGCTTGCGGCCCGGCCATTGAAGAGCGGTGGAAGACACCGGCCCGGGAATTGCCGCCCGACCATCCCGCCTGGGTGCTGGAGGCCAAGTACCTGGCACTCGCCCTGGTGAACTATGTCTGCACCTTCTCGCCGCAGCGGATGATTCTTGGCGGCGGCGTTATGGAGCAACTGCAACTGTTCCCGATGATCCGCCAGCAGGTCCAGCAACTGCTGAACGGCTATGTCCAGTCCCCCGCCCTATTGGAGCGGATCGACGAATACATCGTGCCGCCGGGCCTGGGAAATCGCGCTGGCGTACTCGGGGCGATCGCACTGGCACAAGATCAAGCTTGATCTACCCCATGGTTGCATAAGAAGTAGGACGGATTGGCAATCCGTCCTACGAGGGAGCTTGATGCAACGTTGGGGGCTATTTGCCGGACCTTTAGTCGCGCAACGACTCGGGCAGTTTAATGACGGAGATCGTGTGAGGTGGACCGAACTCTTCGTTCACTCCGCCGGGGATCACCATGTCAAAGTTGCAGACGATCAACTCGTCGCCGCGCACCACCGCCTCGCTGGGCGCGCTCAACCGACCGCCGGAACCGTCGCTGGCCGGGTCTTGGGCCAAGGTTCGTACGGTGCCGTCCAAGAACACCATCTGGATGGCGTTGCCCATCATGTCGGCGACGAAGATCACCTCGCGCTTGGCGTCGTAGAACAATCCGTCGGCGGTTTTCATGAACGGAGCTTTCGCGAAAATCGTCGGGGGTTTCGGCGTTCCGTCAGCTTCGAATTCGATCTTGTGGATCGTCCCATCCGCGTAGTTGCCGATGTACAGGTTACCGTGCTTGTCCATCGCTAACCCATCGGCACCAAAGCCGACCTCGACATTGTGCGTCTCGATGGTTCCGATACAATGCGGATCGTCTTCCAGCGGCAACGTGGCTCGAATCGTGTTCTCTTTGGCCTGATCCAACGGGAAGCGGAAAATGCCGCTGATCAACGGATCGGTGCCCGGTTTCATGATCGTATCGGTCAGGTAAAGGTACCCATCGCGGATCAACACCGCATTGACCGTCACGAAGCCCTCGATGATCGTCTTGGCCTCGCCGGGCTTTCCGTCCTGCATCGGAATCCACAGCACACGGGAATGGTGACCGGGATCTTCCGGATTCACAAACCACTGCAGATCGGCCAAGAACAGATCGCCGTCGGGATCGGTGGCGACGCCGAACGGGTACGTTTCGCCGGTCACCGGATGCGGCGGAGGCTGATAGAATTCCTCCCACGAGTTGTCCGGCTTGATGCGCAACAGTGCCGGCGGCGAACTGCGATCGTTCACATTGGGTACCGTCACGATCACATCGCCGTTGGCCATCAGACACAACGCATCGGGCGTGTTGTACCGTTCCGGCAACTCGATCAACAGTTGGGCCTGGGCGATGGGCTTCGACATATCGACGGCTTGCACCGTCTGTGACAGCAGACGTTGCGGAGGTTCGGCCGCATGGGCACGTGACCACAGCGAATCTGCGACGCGGACGCCGAACATGGCTGTCAACAGAAAGCTGAAGCTCATGATCACCAGCCAGGCGATTTGTTGCGGTTTTTTCAACATGACGCTAACTCTCCCTTCAGAAAAATGAAACGGCA
>REEF01000903.1 GCA_007695205.1 Planctomycetaceae bacterium | reverse complement strand
CGACGATCCTAGCTTCTTCCGCAGTCGTTGGGGTCAAACGCGGGATTCGGGTTCGATTTCCCATTCTGTCTCGCCACCGGCCGCCGCTCGCAGCAATTCGCCTCGCAGAATGACCACGTCATCCGGTGCCTCGATGCCTAACCGGATGCGGTCGCCGCGAATGCCCAGCACCTGGATGCGAATTCGCTGGTCGATGACAATCGTGTCCTGATGTTTCCGAGAAAGTACCAACATGGTTCCGACTCCGTATCACTTGATTCCATTCAACTCGCCGAGCAAGCCCCCAGCGGGCTCGCCCTGACCTGTTGCCCATTATCGAGACGCGGATGACACCTATGGTCACGTCAAACCCGATTTTCAAAAAAAATGGAAAGAACCGCCGAAGAATGTAGAACCCCGTTGGGCTGGAGTTTACGATTCAGCGTGCTGGGGTGCGTAACCTTCCACGGGGCACGATGGATCCGGAACGCCAACAAAACGACGCCCGACGCCTTCACCGCTCAAGCGTCAGCCAGAAACGTCGGCCGGATGAGGGGCGGTTGATTCCTGGAATGACTGGATCATGCGTTCTGCCGCCTGTTCGCCGCTGTGGATGCATTGCGGGATGCCGACTCCTTCGTAGGCGTTTCCGGCGAAATACAGACCCGGCAGACGGCTGAGCGATTCATCGATCTGCTGCACTCGTTGCTTGTGGCCCACATAGTATTGAGGCATCGCGTGGTTTTGTCTCGCGATATTGACCAGCAGCGGTTCGCCCTGGATTCCCAGCAATTGGCTGAACTCCTCTTGCGCTGCGTCGACGAGTTGATTGTCGGGAAGATCGGCCAGTTCCGGTTGACAGGCGCCGCCGACGAAAGCACGAACCAGCACCTTCCCCTCGGGGGCTCGGCCCGGGTACTTGACACTGGAGAAGCTTCCCGAAAGGATCTTGCGGTTTTCGACCAAGGGGACGACAAACCCGAACCCGTCCAGGCGATGCGAGATCTGATCGCGGCGGTAGCCCAACGAAACGATCGAGCAGCTCGCATGGGGAATCTCTGCCAGCAGTTGGGACGCCTTCGGCTCGACGAGTGCCAATAGCTGGCTGGCCGCCATCGCCTTGACGGCCAGCACCACGGCATCGACATGGATAGATTCTTCCCGATCGCCGCCCACCTGGATCTTCCAACCACCTTCTGGGGCCGACTGCAGCGATGTGATGGGAGCCTGCAGCCGAACACTGCCGGCGGGCAGTCGGGCGGCGATGGCGTCGATCAACGTGTCCATACCTCCCTTGGGGGCCACGAACATGCTGTAGCGAGCGCCGCTGCTGCCCTTGGACTGCTGCTGGCGCTTACGGCCAGCTTGCGCCCAGACGGCCCGGATCAGGCTGCCGTACTGATGTTCCATATCCACGAACCGCGGCATCGTCATCTGAACACTCAAACGCTCGGGATCGCCCGTGTAGATCCCACCCACCAGAGGTTGAACCAACCGCTCGTAAGTCTCACGTCCAAACCGTCGGATGACAAACGATGCCAGGCTCTCGTCCTCCTGCTCGGCATAGGCTGGTACAAAGTACTCCCAAGCCATTCGCAGTTTTCCCAGCGGGCTGAGGATCGGGGTGACGATCACCGGCCAGATCCGGCTGGGAGCCATGATCACGAAGCCCTCCGGAATCTTCCGCAACCGGCCGCGACGAACCACAAAGGCTTGGCGATGAGCCGAATCGGTGGGGATCAACTGGTCTTCAAAACCAATCCGTCGACATAAGCTGAGCCCCCAAGGGAGCTGAGTGATAAAGTTGTCCGCACCCCATTCCAACAAAAAGCCATCGCGACGTTCCGTTTGAATAGTGCCTCCCAATCTGGGGGATGCTTCACACAGCAGGATGTCGATATTTGGGTCGAGTTCGTGGATGCGGTGAGCGGTGGCTAGACCGGAAATCCCGCCGCCGATGACCGCAACCCGCTTCTTCTCGCGATTAGGTTCACTCATGCGTTGATTCTTTACGTTCCTGATAAAAGCAAGTAGATTGACTGACTGATGTATTTATAGGAAAAAAAACCCGATGAACCAACCTGATGCTCCGAGTCCTCTGCCGCATCTGTTGATCCGGGCTTCCGCCGGAACGGGCAAGACGTTTCAGTTAACGAACCGATTTTTACAGTTGCTGCGCAACGGGGTGGGGTGCGATCAGATTCTAGCGACGACGTTCACTCGAAAGGCCGCAGGCGAAATCCTGGATCGAGTGATCTTGCGTCTGGCCGGGGCGTCGGTAGACTCGAACCAACGCGAGCAGTTGCGTCGATGGACGGGTGGCGGAGAATTCACCCGTGACGATTGCCTGGCGGTGCTGCAATCGGTGGTGCAACGTCTGCACCGTTTACGAATCGGCACGATGGACAGTTTCTTCGCGCAGATGGCTCGCAGCTTCAGCCTGGAATTGGGACTTCCTCCCGGCTGGCAGATCGTCGACCCTTTGGTCGATTCCCGCTTGCGGCGTGACGCCATCCATCGGGTGCTCGGTGCCGGGGACACGGCCGATTTGCGGACGTTGATTCATCTGTTGACCAAGGGCGAGGCGACTCGGGGGATCAGTCAATTGGTCCGCGACACGGTCGATGGTCTGTATCCGTTGTATCTGAGCACCCGGCCGGCGGCTTGGCAGCAGGTGCCTCGTTTCAAGTCGCTGGATGCTGCAGCACTGGCCCAGACGATACAGGCACTCCGCGATGTCCCATTGCCCACGAAACGGATGCAGACCGCGCGAAACGCCGATGGCAACCGTGCCCTGCGAGGGGATTGGGACGGCTTCCTATCGACCGGTCTGACCAAAAAGATCGTCGAGGGTCAGCCCGAGTTTTATTCTCAGCCGATCCCCGAGGCGATCGTTGCCATCTATCGGCAGCTGATCGATCACGGACGTGCCCAGCTTGTCGGCCGCGTCGCCCTGCAAACCGAGGCCAGTTATCGGTTGTTGGCCCAGTTTCACCTTCAGTACGTTGATCTGAAACAGCAGCAACGTGCGATGCGTTTCGAGGATGTGACTCGATGCCTGGCCGAACTGCAGGACGAACTGGATTGGGACCGACTGATCTTCCGCATGGATTCGCAGTTGGCCCACGTTCTGCTGGACGAATTCCAGGATACTTCGCCGGAACAATGGCGCGTGCTCAAACCGTTGGCCCAGCGTGTGACGACCGCCCCTAAGACATCGTTCTTCTGTGTAGGCGACCTGAAACAGGCGATCTACGGTTGGCGAGGCGGAGTGGCAGAAATCTTCGATGCCATCGACCGACAGGTGGACGGGCTACAGCCACTTTCGATGAATGTCAGCTACCGGTCGTCGCCAGCCGTGATCGAGACGGTCAATCGCGTGTTCGCGCGGATCATGGACCATCCGAACCTGCGCCAAGCCGAAGGGGCGGTGCGGCGATGGTGCCAGAACTTCGAAACCCACGAAACGGCGTGTTCGGACCGGCCCGGCTACGCCCAATTGCAGACAGCTCCGCTGGCGAGCGACAGCCACTTGCAACGCGCCGAGACCTTGGATTTCACGGCACGCCAGATCGCCGCCCTGACGAAACAAGCGCCGGGCCGCAGCGTAGGTGTCCTGGTACGCAAGAACCAGACGGTGGGCCAACTGATCTATCTGCTGCGTCGCCATCAGGTGCTGGCCAGCGAAGAAGGGGGCAATCCGCTAACCGACTCGGCCGCCGTGTTGAACGTGCTGTCCGCACTGCGGATGGCAGATCACCCTGCCGATACCGTGGCTTGTTTTCACCTGGTCCATTCGCCGCTAGGTCAGGTGTTGGGGATCACGGATCCCAACAACCGCGAACAAGCAGCCGATGCCGCCGCGCGGATCCGGCATCGCCTGGTTGCCGAAGGCTATGGTCCCACCATCCAGGATTGGGCCAGCAGATTGTCCCATCACTGCAATCCGCGTGAATGGAACCGCCTGCAACAATTGTTGCCAATGGCCTGTGCTTACGACAACGTGGCAACGCTGCGAGCCGACGATTTCATCGATTTCGTCCATTCGACTCGAGTCGCCGACCCGATGCCCGCCGATGTACGCGTGATGACGATCCACCAAGCCAAGGGAATCGAGTTCGATATCGTGGTGCTGCCCGAATTGGATGCCGATCTGATTGGCCAACCGGAATCGTTCGTCATGGATCGTCCGGACGTCATCGGGCCAATCCGCCGCGTCTGCCGCTATGCGAATCAAAGGACTCAAGAGTTGATGCCGCATGATATCCGGC
>REEF01000752.1 GCA_007695205.1 Planctomycetaceae bacterium | reverse complement strand
GATCGGGCTGGCCTTTTCGCAATGGGCCAGCCTCGTATGCGCCGTCGTGTGCCTGGTGATTTGGGAAGTTCGCAGGCGATGGGCTGCCAGCGGCCGGTACGAACTGTAAGCACCCGGCCAGAAGTTTCTTGTCATTGAAGGTAGCCTTGCATGGGGACGCAACGGGGTCGGGAGTCGTTTTCGGCCAACGATCTACCACATGGGAAGCGGCTCACCCGAAAACGACTCCCGACCCCTTCCGCCTAGTTGCATAAAAAGCGGGACGGATTGCCAATCCGTCCTACATCACAGGTGGGACGGATTGGCAATCCGTCCGTGACAGACCAATGCGAAACCGAAAGCATGAGCCATCCGCGACTCGTGCTCGCTGACGCTTCGGGTTACGATGCCGCAGCCGTACCCGAAACTTAAGCCTGGACAACGCACTAGGTCAATCCGGTCAGCGGCCCACCGCTGCACAGTTCCGGTTTACCGAACGTGTCGATCTCGTGGCCCATCGCGTGAGCCAATGCCATCAGCAGACGGTTGTGCGGCTCGCGATCGAATCGCATGGCGCGACCCATGCGGAAATTCAGGCCGTTGCCGATCAGCACGAACGGGATATCGTTCAAGGTGTGCGAGTTGCCTTTGCCCAACTCGTTCGTCCAGACGATCGTCGTATTATCCAGCAAGGTCCCCTCGCCACCCGGCTCCGGCGTCTCCTGCAGACGTTGGACCAGATAGGCCAGCTCTTCGCAATACCAGTGGTTGATCCTCGTAAGCTTATCTTGCGCCTCGGTATTGCTATCGGGCTCGTGGGACAAATCGTGATGTCCTTCTTCGATATCCAGCCACCGCATACGAGCCTGGCCGACCGAGTTGGTGTACTGCAGCGTGGCCACCCGCGTCATGTCCGATCGCAGGCTGTTGACCAGCAGCTCGATCTGCATGCGGCTTAACTTCGGCAGGTTGTCGTTGATGTTGCGAACGCCGGGCTCCAGTTCGGGTGCCGAGGACTCGTCGATCTGAGTCCGCGTTTCGCGAAGCTGCTGTTCCATGTTTCGGACGAACGATTCGTGTTCATCCAGCAGCACCTGGTCATCGGGACTGATCACCGATCGGACCTTTTGCAGATCGGCTTGCACATCGTCCAACACGCTGGCCAGCTTCTCTTGGTCCTGGACGCTTCCGTACAGTCTGGCGAACATCTGATACGGATCATCGACAGGGGGAATGGGGCGATTCGGTCCGGCATAGACCATGCGAGTCCAAGGATCGGCGCGATTAGGGATAGTCAAGCCAAACTCGAGCGATCCAAAGCGAGTGCGAGTCTCGGGCCGACTCTGCAGGAAGTTCCTCAGTTCCTGGTCGATCGATAAACCGCTGGCCCAACCGGCCGGTGTATGCGAGCCACCTTGGATGTTTCCGGGAAACAGCTCGATGCCCGTCAACAGACAGCTCATCCCCCGCATGTGGTTGTCGCCATCGCCACGGACGCGATTGCTCAGCCCGTGCAAGGTCAACAAGCGATCCTGAAAGGGTGCCAGCGGTTTTAAGCTTTCCTTCAGCGTGAACTGCTCGCCCTGCTCGTCCGGCCAGAAATTCCAGGGCACCACGCCGTTGGGGCTGAACATGATCACCAGCCGCTGCTTGCGCGCCGGCTGGTTGCCGAACCCCAGACTCGGCAGGTTCCAGATGAACGGCGTCGCAGCCGCCGTGAGCCCCAGATCCCGAATAAAGTCCCGCCGCGTTTTTCTCGCTGTCATCGCTCACTCCTCGCTTGCACCCCCGCCCGGCTGAAGAGCGGTGGCTGTCAGGATAGAAACCATCAATTTCTGGATGTGGTAATCCGAATCCACAAACCGATTCGTCAACTCATCCAAGTTGGTTGAACTATAGGCAGGGACCGGTTGTTTTGCCAGATGGTGAAACAGTTGCTGGGCAAAGCTGCGAGCCACCTCGTCGCTGTCCGCCAAGTATTCGGCCAATTGCCGGGCCCCGACAAATTCGGCGACTTCACCTTCGACCGGCCGATACGAACCCGACGCATCGATGGGCTGCCCCCGTTCGGTGTCGCGAAATCGCCCGACGGCATCGTAATGCTCCAGGCTAAAGCCCAGCGGATTGATCATGCTGTGGCACGCTTGGCACGCTTCGCTGCGGGTCTGGATGGCGATTCGTTCGCGAGTGGTCAGACTAGGGGCCAGCGTTTCGTCATCGGGAGCCACGGCGACCGGCGGCGGACGAAGCGCTCGGCCTAACACGCCGCGAAGCAGAAACACGCCGCGATGGATCGGCGAACTGACTCGCACATAAGCAAATCCAGTCATCAGAAATGGATGCGTCAGAACCCCGGCCTGCTGTTGGGGGTCGCATGAGACCTGTTGGAACCCGTCCAGGTCCTGATCCACCGTCAAGCCGTAGAAGCTGGCCAGCCGCGGATTGACAAACATATCGCTGGTCAGCAACAACTGTCGGAAATCCGATTCCGGACTCCAGGCAACATGGTCCAGCAGCAGATCCAGCGAAGTCATGGCATCCGAGAGAATGGCGGGCTCGAAATCCGGGAACAACTCAGAATCCTTCGAAACATCTTCCGCTCGGTGAACCTGCAGCCAGTGGTGGAAGAAGTGCCGGAGTTTCGATCGGGCTCGATGATCCTGCAGCATTCGTCGAGCCTGCGAAGCGACTTGATCGGGAGTGCGCAATTGGCCGTCGGCCGCGGCGCGCAACAGCGCACTGTCGGGCAGCGAATCCCACAGCCCAAAAGCCAGCCGCGCGGCCACATCGTAATCATCCAATTCCTGGCGGCCCATCTCGGTGTACAGGAACCGGGGAGAGGTCAGCGCCAACAGGACAACTCGCTTGACAGCGTCCTCCAGATTCTCACGGCCCTCGAAATGCGTGTCGACGAAAAACCGTTTCTGTTCGTCGGTCAGCGGACGCCGAAAAGCTCGTTCGACAAACTGGTGACAGAATTCCCGGATACCGGTCGCCCGCTGCGGATCATCCTCCTTGACTTTCGCCAACCGAGCGAGGTCGTTCACCACGTAGTTGGCGACTTCGATCGCAGCATGCGTCGTCGCCTCGTGCCACGCCTGCGACACCGAGGTGCCTCGTTCGTAGCCCATGCTGCTATCATCCGGCGGGAACGGTGTGTTGATCACCAGCATCGAAGGCGCCCAGTGAGGCGATAGATTTCGAGTGGGAATGACTTCCAGCACACGACGCGGCGGTTGCCACAACAGCGAGATCGAAGCCGATTCTTGACTGGTTTTCGCGAAATTGATGCGGATCGGATAGGCGCGACCTCCCAGCAAATGGATCGTCTCGCGGTTTTCCGAATCATCTCCGGACTGGACCCAGGCGTCGATCAAAGGTCGATCCATATCGTTGACCCACAGTCGAGCGCCGTTTTCGCTCCGAAGCACCAACTCGTATTCGCCCGTCTCCTCGGCCAAAATCGCGCCTCGCCACTGAATCGAAAACTCCTCTTGCCCGATATTCTCCGGATCCGGACTCTGGTCGCCGAACGCAAAATCGACCCGAGGATCGACTCGCTCGATGACCTGCGTGCCGCGCCGAAAATTCCTCGAACTGTAATACTGAGCGGTCAACCCGCGCTGGTCATCCACCCGCGCTTCGCCGATCATCGGAACGAAAAGATCCGAGGCGGCGTTCAGGTACTGACGAACCGTCATCCTGGACAATTCGATCCGCGGCGGCTTGTCCATCGCCCGCGCTTCTTCGGTGTAGAAATTCTGAAAGATGAACTCGGCGACCCGCTGAGCATCCTCACCCGTGCATTGCTCAGGATCGTGCTGCGGCATGGTGTCGTGGATGATTTCGGCGAGCGCCGCCAAACTGCGGCCGCCGCTGAGCGGATCATCGTAGACCCCGGCAACCCCCTCGCCGTTGACCCCGTGACAGTCGGCACACTGCGTTTCATAAATCCTCCTGACGTCCCCATCGCCGAAGGTCACGGCAGCGGATCCCAACCAAATCAGCAGGCAACATCCAAGCGAACCAAATAACCGAAGGACGCGAACACCAGCCAAATAGGACGGTAAGTAAGACATGGGCACCTCGATGTCTCGCAGTGGGAAGGTGGGTGATCGAAGGAATGCTGCCTTTACTTTAGGCCATCTGCGTCGATTCGTCCAGACAACGGCGGCTTGAGCACCAGCGAGATCAGAGCGATGAGCACCCGGCCAAAGATTTCTTGGTGGAATCGGCGGAAGGGGTCGGGAGTCGTTTTCGGGCAAGCTCGTT
>REEF01000863.1 GCA_007695205.1 Planctomycetaceae bacterium | reverse complement strand
TCTCATGAACCTTCATCCAAAACTACGACCGATTCGGGAAAAAGTCGAGGCGGGGCAGCGGCTGAGCCTTCAAGACGGGCTGGTGCTGTACGAACCGGATGTTCCGCTGAACGAAGTAGGCCAATTGGCCAACCTGGTTCGCGAGCGAATCAATGGGAACGCCGCGTATTACAACTTGAATACGCATCTGAATCCGACCAATGTCTGCGTCTATCGCTGTACGTTCTGCGCCTTTCGTGCGGATCTGCGCGATCCCAAGGGATACGCGATGAGCGATGAACAGATCCTGGCGCGCGGTCAGGAAGCGATCGACAACGGCTGCACCGAGATGCACATCGTCGGCGGCCTGCACCACCAAAGAAAGTACGATTGGTACCTGCATCTGGTTAGCATCCTGCATCAGTCGTTCCCCAACTTGCACCTAAAGGCCTGGACGGCGGTCGAGATCAATTGGTTCGAGTTCCTGGCGAAAAAATCGGTGCGATCGGTGATCGAGGACCTGATCGCCGCCGGAGTCGGCAGTTTGCCGGGCGGTGGAGCCGAGATCTTTCACCCCGAGGTGCGAGATCGGTTGTGCGAGCACAAGGCGGACGCAACGCATTGGCTGGAGATTCATCGCACGGCGCATCAGTTGGGGCTGCGGACCAATTGCACCATGTTGTACGGGCACGTCGAACAACCCTGGCACCGCATCGACCACCTGATCCGCTTGAGGGACCTGCAGGATCAGACCGGGGGCTTTCAGACCTTCATCCCCCTGGCTTTTCATCCGGACAACACGGGCCTGTCGCAACTGAAGAAGCCCTCGTCGCTGCTGGATCTACGGACGATGGCCGTCAGCCGTTTGATGCTGGACAACATCCCTCACATCAAGGCCTACTGGATCATGCTGGGCCTGGGCACGGCTCAAATCGCACTCAGCTACGGCGCCGACGACCTCGACGGCACCGTGCGTCACGAATTGATTTATCACGATGCCGGAGCCACCACGCCGGAGATGCTGTCGGTCGATGCCATCCGCCAGTTGATCCAAGAAGCCGGGCGGGATCCGGTCGAGCGGGACACGTTATACCGTGCCGTGATCCGCGATACCGACGATCCCACCCGCTGGCGAATCGGCCCCGCCATCGCATGCAAAGAAGACGATTCATCCCACGTGGCGACGACCCCTCAGTTCACTCGCGTACTGTCCTCTTGACGGCCGATTCGATTCAAAAAGGCAAGCCTGGCAATGGTAGCGACTTCTGGAGTATTTCGCAGAATCTGTGTGCGGAAAAACTGAGTTTCGGTTTCGCGGTGAAGGCGAAACTTGTTCCAGTCATTCTTATCGCGGTCGCTTACTTCAACATCAGGAACAACTCGGCCAACCGTTGAGGATCTTCATCGTGCCAGTCCCATATCGACAGCGCGTCTTCTCGAACCTCTCGATACCCGTGATGGTTTTCGCTGGTCAGCCAGGTCCAGTCGATGATTCCCGGGTAGATCAGCGGAATCGTCTTGCTGGGGATGGAATCCCAGGCGGGCGAGTCACCCGAAAACGGCACCGCTCGAACGTATTGCTGCGGTTCCACTCCAGCCTGCTCCGCACTCGGTCCCAGGCCAAGCTGGTAGGGATAGGCCACCCAGTGCCAACGTCGGTTCGATCCGTGGTGCACGGCGGGCGACCAGGTATAGATCCCGCCAGGTTGAAGCTGCTTGTCGTCATCATGCTCCGTGTCCAGCTTGCGCGACATTTCCACGATCCACTGCCCGTCCTGCCAGATGCCTCGGGCTCGCCACGCCCCCACGCTGCCCTCCGGCATGCGCAGCACCGTGGCCGGGATGGCGGCCCCTTCCCACTGAGCGATCTCGGGATCGAAGGGAACCAAAAAGTCTTCATGCAAAAAGTACGGTTCGTGTTCGCCCAACCAGTTCGCTCGATCACGATAGAATAAATCTTGCCGATAGTTCAATGGATTCTCGTAGATCTTGTGGATATCCAGCGCGCCGCGTCGCACCACTTCCGGATCGAACATGTACTGTGGCCCTTCGCTTTCATCCCAGCTCTGGCCGCGATAGGCGATGGTCCCTTGATCGGTATGTCGATAATCGAGGATCCAGTGGTCCGTACCATACTCCATGGCATTGCCCCGATGCGCCCGCCATATGATCAGATCCAGAAACACGCCGTCCGCCTTCAGTCGCTCCAATTCCTGCTGCGGTCGCACCTGGTCCCACGCCCCTGCCCACCAGAGCCCTTCGCGTGATTGGGGCAGGTATTTTCGGAGATCGCTTCGGCCCAGCGTCTGGCCCAACCAGGGGTGGGCCTGCACTTCCTCCCGAGAAACGGCGTCCGGATTCGAGCGAATACCGGCATGCTGAGTCAGCCAGCCAGCAAAGTTGGCGAACCCTTTCACCGATCCATCATCCAACATGAACGACAAGCGATCCTCATGAAAGCCGCTCTGCCCCTGGACAACCCATGGGGCCGGAGCCGAATACCGCTGCCACCGACCGTGTTGAAAAACCAGCAAGTCATGGTACCAACCGCCGGGATGCGGTTGATCCCATTGGAATCGCAGGAAGATCTCCCGATCATTGAAGGCGGTTTGAACCTGGAGATCCACGACCAATTCTTCCGGCAGCCACTGATGCACGCGCAGAACTTTTTCGTCCCGAGGCGGTGCGAACCCTATCCAGGTCCCCACCCCAGCAAACCCGGCCATGATGGCGACCAGGATCAATACGCGTGTTCGGGCTTTCAGACGGATATTCCTGGCATTCAGAACCGTCTTGGTGTACGCGGAAATCTGCAGGACCAGAACGATCAACAGCAACGTCACATAGACGTATCCGATTATCCCGGGACAGAAACGTGGACGAAGCCAGGCATGATACAGCGTGTGCACCGCCACCAGAGAAAAAAGCACGTAGGCGCCTGTCGATTGGAACCATTTCCACGGCTTGATCCCCAGCAGCCTCATCGCCTTGCCCGACGAAGTGGCGGCCAAACCAAACGCCCAGACCAGCGCCACCAACCCCACCAGATCGCTGTGCCGCAACGGCAAGATCTGCCAGACGCGGCCATGCCACACAAGCAGAACATGCACCGCCGCTAACGCAGTAAACCAGATGCCCAGCTCGCCTCGCCAGCGATAGGGGATTCCGTACGGCAACTTGCGAAGATAAGGTCGCCACCAGAGCCGCATCACCGGACCGATGCTCATGACCAGCAGCAGGTAAACGAACGCGGCGGCGGCCGTCGCTTGCTTGAGCGCCATGTCGCTGGCCCACAGCAGCGTCGTCAAAACACAAGCCCCGATTCCGACGATCAGATGATAGCGGATTCGATTCCTGCCATCCACGATTTCCTTAAAAGCCCCCTGGTTCATCGATCTTGCTCCTTGCCGGGAAAAAGGCTACACAACAACGGACGCGCGAAGGGGCAGCACGACCTGCCCCTTGAGCACAAGGACGATCGGTTCGATGGTGCCCACCACTTCGTAATCCTCCAGCATCGCTACGTACGGATCATGAAAGACTCTCGTGCATGGATACCGTAATAGATTCGCATTGTGGACAGTAGGGGTCGGGAGTCGTTTTCGGAGAGAGCGTTTTCCACATGGTTCGTTGTTGCCCGAAAACGACTCCCGACCCCGTTCGCGTTGCGTACCACCAAACCAAATCTGACAGTTATTGCCTTGCCGATCCTCAGGGCGGATCGACCCGGCCACATCGTCCGACTGCGACGCGATGCATTGTCAGCAAAAAATGCCTGTCCTTTTCGTACTGATACGCCCACCAAGTCAGGTTGATCTCGGTGCCGCAGGCGGATTTTCTCCATCAACGTTGCCGTTGGCAATGTTTCCCTCCGACCGTTTGTGAGCATCGCCTGACGTAGGAACGAACAAATCGAGAATCGCTCCAAACAATAAACCAGTTGCAGCCGCACAGAACACGAAAACGGCTGATCCGACTACAGTCAAAGGCAGAAGTGGCCAGCCAAATCCGTATTTGGCCACGAACCATATCGGCGGGATACAACCAGCGAGTGCGAATACCTTGGCCGCGGGACCGGGAAATCGTTCGCGACCGCTACACCACATGATGGACACTGCTAGCCCCGTGACCGCAAACGGATACATAACGAATGCGACGATGATGACGACAGGTGTGTACTCTGGATTCATCGTTTGTCATGAACGGTAGAACGATCAAGCCCGATAACGTTCCGGATGACCGAAGCGGCGACGAGTCAGAGCAACCATTTTGGACG
>REEF01001049.1 GCA_007695205.1 Planctomycetaceae bacterium | reverse complement strand
TCGCTCGTCCACCAAACTCCGCCGGTCGATGCGATCGAGGGGGCCTCACCCTCGCCTTCCCCCACGCCCTGCGCAGCGCCCCCGCCGCCCGTCACGTCGAACACCGAGGAGCCGTGATCCGAGGCGGGCGGAAAGTTCAACCGGTTGATGATGCTCAGCACATCGGCCGGCGAGACCACGCCGTCACCATTGACATCGAGGAACGGGGGCGACGATGAGTGCGAGGACGGATCCACGGTCAACTGGTCGACATTGGCGTTGATGTAATTGATCACCGATAACACATCGTTGGGCGTCACAAAGCCAGTGTCCAACACATCATGCCGGTCCACCGGATTCTGCCAAGCCGGCGCTCGTGTGGCGAAATCGACGCCATGGACCGTTTCACCATCGGTGATGGTGATCGTTTGAACCTGAGCGACGCTGGGCGCCAAAAGAGGCGGGACCAACTGGACTCGATACGTGCCCTCCGGAAGGCCCGACAGTTGATAGGAACCGTACCGATTGGTCCAGGTCTGCGTATTGATTCCATATCGCAGATGATCAAGCTGGATCTGCGTCGTCGAGTGCATATTCTCCGACGAATCGCCGTGCGGCTTGACCAAGATGTACGCGATATCCGCCGTGGGTCGTTCGATCCGCATGGTCTCCGCCAAGCCGTAGTTCAGGGCTTGCGTCGTGAATCGCTCCAGCAGATTCCCGTCCGCATCGTAGGCCTCCATCCTCGCCGCCCCCATGGCGGAAACGACGATCGCATCCAACTGGACGAAGGAGACAGGCGAGTCAAAATCGGCACGGAATTGCGAGTTGCGATCCCAATCGATATCCGGGGATGTCGACCAAGGTGTCTGGTAGTATCCGAAAACGCGACTGCCCGTCGAGCTGGTCGCCGAATTCGCTGCGACGACGTCTTGAAAAGTACCGTAGACCAACGCGCGCAGCCTGATCCCCGACTGGACATCCTCCAATCGCGTGTTGTGTGCGAAGTCATCCGGCTCGACGTGTTCCACCAGATTCAACGGTTGATCCGCATCGTCCACCAAACGCACGGTCCATTTCGAGATAGGACGTTCGCCGTGATCGAATTGGCCATTGTCATCCACATCATCCCAAACGAACCCGTTGATGCCCGGCCTTTCAACCGCAGCCAATTGTCCCGTGTGGGCTGTGAAAATAGGGGAGGTCACGCCCGTTCGATCATCGATCGTTCGGATCTGGACCACATGCTGCCCAGCCCCCGGCAATTCGATATGCAGATCCAGATTCACCCGATGTGCATCAAATGTGCTGGCCGTCTGCCAAGGCCCGTCATCCACCCGATACTCGGCGCGCCGAATTCGATTGATCGTGATGTCACTCTGCGGGCCTGACGAGTTTCGATTGGGTAGCGTTTGTACTGCGGATTGGCCGACAAAACGGTACACTTCGTTCCGCACGTCCAGGTATCCCGAACCGGTCAAGGAAAAAGGTACGTCCAAGGCGTCGAAGATCCCGTTGCCGCTGGTGTCCTGCCAGCCGATCATTGCCAGCGTCGAAGGCGCGCTGGTGTTTCGCTCCCAAGCCCAGGTCAGCACCGGACGCCCCTCGTCCTCCTGCCATTGGCCCCCCGTGAGGTGAATCAACTCCTGGCGCGTGTAGTCCTTGGACATGATGCTGTCCGGCTGGATCGTCACGAATACCGAAGTAGGGATGGGGTTGTTCCGGACGGCGTTCAGGTTTTGCGTGTTGTAATAGCCGCGATGAGCGTTGTAGCTGCTGACCCCCGGATACTCGTCCAGCGCCCAGAACATGTGCCCCGTTTCGTGAGCAAACGTACTGGGCGGACGACCGGCTGGCGACACGAAGAACCGACCGCCCGCATACGCGAAAGCCCGGCTGAATCCTCCAGGCGCAAACATTCCGTCCGCATCGTTTTCGTCATTGACCACAAATACGGTGAAGGCCCAGTCGGTCCCGTGGGCTAACCGCTGCTGATGATTAAAGGCACGGATATCCTGGTTGAAATTACCCGTGGCGTCGTGACCGACCTGACGGAGAAAATCGTAGATCCAACCATGTTGTGCCACGCCCGTCGTCGGATCGACGTACGAGGCGAAAAAAGTGGAAGGATTGGCGATCGGTTCCACGTCCGTCTGGATCGGCGTGTCCGCATGAGTAAAGTCGAAATGGAATTGCAGGGGTGCGGTATTAGCAGGAAACTGAGCCGCCAGGGTGTCTTCCCACCAAAGGATGCCCTCGACTACCTTGTCTTTGGCAGCGGCGATGGTCTCCGGTCGCCAATCCTCCGAGTTGGGATTGACGGCCGAGACGTTCTCGCTGGATTCCATCAAGACCACGGTGACCAGCACGTCGCCCAGCATGAATTCCCCGGTATCCATCGGCATCGCACCAAACGGTACCGATGTCAACATCTGCCGCTCCTCCAGTCGCTCGACGCCCAATAACGAGCGTCTTGCCAATCGCTTCCCAGCCCGCCTACGCTGAGTGCGGTTCGCATCTGGAAAGTATTCAGTTCTTTTGAAGAACATCCTGCCACCGATCCTACGGAAAAGTCTAGAGTCCGATCCATCCTTTGATATTATCAGCATTGTCCAGGGGCGAATCTGACCATCGTGGCAGATGGTTTGATGACAACGGTCGTTGGGAATATGCGGAATCCGCGCACGAAGCGACCTCGACTGCTGATTTGGACGATTGGCCGGAGCAAAAGTTCCCTTCACGTCCAACGCCTGCCGGATGCCGGAGAAATAAGCATCCGGTCAGGAGTTTCTTGTACATTAAGATGGCGTTGCACGCGTGAGGGCCAGGGGGAAGGCGGGAGTTGTTTTCGGCCGACGATTAGCTACATGGAGAGTAGCTTGTCCGAAAGCGACTTCCTACCCCTTCCGCTGTTTCCACCAAGGAACACCTGGCCGGGTGCTTACGCTCCTGCAGCAACACCGTTGCCGACTTGGTCGGATTTGTTACCATGCGATGGAGGGAACTTTGGATTTCGCCAGCTATCTTCCTTTCGAAAAAGGCACGAGGAATCGAAGATGAAGAAGACCCTTGTTTTTGCCATCGTGTGGTTCGTGGCCGGAGGGCCGTGGGGCGGGCTCGTCGCGGCAGCGGCTGCTGAACCGGAAGATGTTCAACCGGAAGACGCTTCACTGGACGAGCAGGCGGAGCGTTTTGCAAAGTTTCAGGAGACGCTCAGCGGTGCGACCCTGGACGGCCAGTACACGATGTTGCGCGACGACGATACATCGCAGCATCCTGAGAAGTACACGATCCAGAGTATTCGTAAGCTGCCCGAGGGCGACTTCTGGCTGTTTCAGGCTCGCATCCAGTATGGCGGCAAAGACGTCACCGTCCCGTTGCCCCTGGAGGTCAAGTGGGCTGGGGACACTCCGGTGATCACATTGAGTCGGCTGAACATTCCCGGTCTGGGCACATTCAGCTCACGTGTCGTGATCGATGGAGACAAGTATGCCGGTACTTGGAGCCACGATCAGGTCGGTGGGCACTTGTTCGGAACGATCCAACGAAAAGAGTTGAACGATGAGTGAAGAGGGTCGAGGCAAAGTGGCGTTGGTCACCGGCAGTGGTCGGCAACGAGTGGGAAACGTGATCGCCCGGTCGCTGGCCGGTTGGGGATACGATGTGGCCTTGCACTACCATCGTTCCGAGCAGTCCGCCGCTGAAACGGTCGAAGAACTGCGTTCGATGGACGTGTCCAGCGAAGCTTTCGGAGCGGACGTGAGCGAGCCATCCGAAGTGGACACGATGTGCGAGCAGATCGTTCGACGATTCGGAAGGCTGGATGTGCTGGTGACCACCGCATCGATCTGGGAAACCATCCCCCTGGAAGACGTCACTGCCGAAGACATGCTGCGACACTATCGAGTTGATGTGTTGGGGACGTTCCTGTGTGCTCGCCGCGCCGGTCTGATCATGGCCGACCAGCCCGAGGGTGGCGTCATCGTGACGTTTAGTGATTGGGCTGTGAAGCGGCCCTACCTGGATCATGCGGCTTACTTTGCGGCCAAGGGCAGCATCCCGACGTTGAGCCGAGCATTGGCGGTGGAGTTGTCGCACCGAAACTCGAAAATCCGAGTCAACTGTATTCAGCCGGGGCCCATCTTATTTCCGCCGGAATCGACCGAAGATCAGCGCCAGGCGATGATCGAATCGACGTTGGTAAAAACGGCCAATTGTCCCGAGAGTGTCTCTCTGGCGGTCAAGTTTTTTATCGACAATCCGTTCGTCACGGGCGTCTGCTT
>REEF01000689.1 GCA_007695205.1 Planctomycetaceae bacterium | reverse complement strand
GGTCACCGACAACTCGGGACACAACGGGGGGGGGATCCGCAATGTTGGTGAGCTGCCGATCACATCGAGTGTGATTTCAGGTAATAAAGCGGAAAATTCCGGCGGCGGGATATCCAACTTCGAAGGCCAGTTGAGGGTCAACGGGACCATCTTCTCGGACAACACAACCGACTTTGGTGGCGGGATCTGGACGAACTCGACAGCTGTGATCGTGGACAGCACGTTCGCGAATAATCAGGTCAACAACAACGGAGGTGGGATCAGCAATTCAGGGGTAGGGCAGCTACACATCGAGCGGTCGACGTTCGTCGGCAACGTCGGTAACTTTGGTGGTGGATTGCTGAGCAATGCTGCAGCAACGGTAATCAACAGCACCTTTTCGGGGAACGACGCCCGCAACGGCGGCGGCATATCCAGTGCAGGCCATTTGACGGTTCACCACAGTACCTTTGTTGGCAACCGGGCAGATGCCAACGGGATCGGCGGCGGGATCCGGCGCGGTGGCGGATCGATCACCTTGCATCACACGATCGTCGCCGGTAATTTTCTGGGGACGGGAAGTCTTCCCAACGATGTGGATACTCCTTTAGATTCACCCGCCCTGACCGCCGCCAGCTCTTACAACCTGATCGGCGACGCGAACTCCTCGGGCGGATTGATCCACGGTGAAAACGGCAACATCGTCGGCAACGCCGGCGAAGGGACGATCGATGCAGCCACCATCCTCCATACCACGCTGTCCGACAACGGCGGGCCGACGCTGACCCACGCGTTGGTCTTCGGCAGCCCGGCCATCGATGCGGGTGACCCCGCTTTCGATCCCGATGCCTTCAACCCGCCGGTGACAACCGACCAACGCGGATTGCCCAGATTGGTCGACGGGCTGGACAACGGTACGGCGCGGATCGACATCGGGGCCTACGAAGTGCAGGGGGCGTCAGATTTGCCGTGGATCCAAGTCACCACGTTTGACGATGTGATCCAACCCCACGACGGGTTGATCTCGCTGCGCGAAGCGATCATCCAGGCCAACAGCCTGGAGATCGACGTGACAATCCTGTTGTCGGCCGGTACCTACACGCTGTCGATCCAAGGAATCGACGACGATCTGGCTTTGACCGGTGATTTGGACATCCTGGCCAGCGGCAGTGTGACAATCCAGGGCATTGGCGCGGGTCAAACGGTGATCGACGCCACGGGACTGGGCGATCGAATCTTCCATGTCCTTCCCGGCGCGTCGCTGAGTATCGAAGGAGTGACGATCACCGGCGGCACGATTCCCGCCTCGGGCGAACAGCTAATGGGCGGAGGCATCCTGAACGAGGGGCAGCTCGCGTTGACCGCCAGTGTGTTGCAGGGCAACTCTGCCGCTGGACCGGACGTAGGATACCAGGGCGGCGGATTGGCCAACGTGGCTTCCGCTGTCGCTACGGTCACCGGTTCGACGATTGCCGGTAACCAGGCGGGGGTTGGCGGCGGACTGCTCAACCGCGGCACTCTTACGATCACCGATTCACAGATCTCCGGGAACACGGCTGTTTCCCAAGGCGGAGGAATTCACCAATTCGGCGCGGACGCTTGGTTGTCCGTCGAGAATAGCTCGATCACGGACAATACCGCCGCCTCGGGCGGCGGTATCATGGCGTTCGGTGGACAAGTGCATGTGGTCGCCAGCCAACTGCGGGACAATGTCGCGACCGACCCGATCGACGGATTCGGAGGTGGTGTCTATGTGAGGCCAGAGGCCACCGGTACGATTTCCACCAGTACCATCTCGGGGAACGAAGCTCTGGTCGGGGCCGGAGTGCTGGTGCTCGGCTCGCTGCAGGTGGCCGACAGCACCATCTCAGACAACGCGGCCGGGTCCTTTGGCGGCGGCATCGCCTCTCTGGGCGCCTTGACCGTCCTGAACAGCACCCTGTCCGGTAACAGTTCGGCACAAGGTGGCGGTGGGATCGCCATCGACGGCGACAGCAATGCCCAGGTGCTGCACAGCACGTTGTTCGGCAATCGAGCCGACTCGGATGGCGATGACACCGGCATAGGTGGCGGCATCCTGGTCAATAGCGGCACCATGACGCTGGGGCATACGATTGTGGCGGGCAACCTGCGGGGCAGCGTTGATGCCGTGGCGGACGATGTCGCTGGGGACGTCGATGCATCCAGCGAGTACAACCTGATCGGCGAAGCGGATTCCGCTGGAGATTTGGCTGACGGTGTCGCCGGCAACCTGGTCGGAGTCGACTGGACCACCGTGCTGGATCCGGAGCTGAAAGACAACGGGGGCCCGACGTTGACCCACACGCTGATCTTGGGCAGCCCGGCCATCGACGCCGGCGACCCCGACTTTGATCCCACCGCGTTCGATCCGCCGCTGCTGACCGACCAGCGCGGCTATCCGCGAGTGATGAGCAGTTCAGGGACGGCGCGAGTGGATATCGGGGCCGTGGAGTTAACTGACCAGATCGTTGTCACCACGTTCGACGATCTGATTGATCCCGACGATGGGCAGTTGTCCTTACGCGAGGCGATCCTTTTGGCTAACCAGTTGACTAGCGACGTGACGATTCATCTGCCGCCGGGAACGTACCACTTGACGATTCAGGGAGCCAATGAGGACGAGGCGCAGACAGGGGATCTGGACATTCGAACCGGCGGTTCGGTCACGATCATCGGCGCCGGTTCCGGGCATACGGTCATCGACGCCGGCGCTCTGAACGACAGGGCCTTCCACGTGCTCAGCGGCGGCGATCTACGCATCGAAGGCGTGACGATCACCGGTGCGGCGGCGCCGGGATCCGGCGGAGCAATCCTGAATGCCGGCATGCTCACGCTCACCCACAGCGTGCTGTCGGACGGTTCGGCCTTGAACGGTGGCGGCCTCGCCAACGACGGCGGTACCGCCACCGTTATCAGCAGCACGATCTCCAACAACGCGGCGCTGGGACTCCGTGCGGCCGGAGGTGGGATTCACAACAGCGGCGCGGCCGGCACGATCACCGTGATCGACAGCACAATCGCAGGTAACTCGGCCGAACACGGTGGCGGTGTCTATAACGCGACCGCCAGTCCGGTAGGCAACTCAATGGTAGTGGTGATCAACAGCACGATCTCCGGCAACCTGGCTACGGCCAATGGCGGAGGAATCCAGAATTCCGGCCGTGCAACTCTGACAATCGACAACAGCACGATCGTCGGCAATCGCGCGAACACTGACGACAACGACAGATTCGCTGGCGGCGGTCTCGACGTGTTTTCGGGCAGCGCCACACTAAACAACACCATCGTGGCCGGGAACCGGCAAGGGGCTGACGGCAATGACCAGCCCAGTGAGATCGTCCGCAGACTCGAGGCCGGCTTCTTTGGAACCTTCAGCCTGATCGGCGATGCGGGATCATCCGGCGGACTGGTTCACGGTGTCGATGGCAACATCGTCGGTGTGGACTGGCTTCTGGTGCTGGATCCTCATCTGGCCGACAACGGCGGACCGACCCTGACCCATGCCCTGGTGACCGGCAGCCCGGCGATCGATGCGGGGGACCCAGATTTCGATCCCGACGCCTTCGTTCCGCCCCTGGTGTACGACCAGCGCGGCGAGGGGTTCCCCCGAGTCCTCGGAGGGCGCGTCGACATCGGGGCCTTCGAGTTCCCGTCGCAGCAGGTCGAGACCACGACGGTAGTGGCTTCCAGCGCCAATCCCTCGATCTACGGCGATGCCATCTTCTTCACCGCCACGGTCAGCGCCGCCACGGAAACCCCGACCGGAACGGTTCAATTCATCGTCAGCGGCAGCATCCTGGGAACCCCGGTTCCACTGGTCGATGGGTTCGCTGAGAGTCCCGCCGTTTCGACCTTGAATGTGGGAACGCACGCCATCACAGCAGAATATATCCCCGCACCAAGTTCCGTATTCGCGACCAGTACCGGCCAACTAGACGGTGGCCAACTGGTCAATCCCAAAGCCTTGGAGATCACGGCCGATGCGCAGGACAAGGTCTACGGCACGGATGATCCCGCGTTGACGTTCCAGATCACGGTCGGCGATCTGGTGGGCGACGATCAACTCACAGGCGCGTTGACCCGCGCGGTCGGCGAAGACGTGGGTACGTACATCATTGAAAAAGGCACGTTGACCGCCGGCGATAACTACACGTTGACGTTCGTCGGAGCCGATCTGACGATCACGGCGGCTGAATTGACGGTCACGGCAGACAGCCATGCGGTGACCTATGGTGACGCCACGCCGACGCTGACCTACACGGTGA
>REEF01001048.1 GCA_007695205.1 Planctomycetaceae bacterium | reverse complement strand
ATCAGGACGAGGGCATCGACGCGCCGGGCCAACGTCGTGACGTGGTCGGCCAGTTCGCGTTGCAGCACCGTCGGTGTGGGGCTCCAGTTCTTCGTGTCCAACCGGTTCAGCTCGCGAGGCGGTTGCCCTGGCGTCATGACCAACGGCTTGCAGTAGACGAAAGTGTGCCGGTGCGGTGTGCGGACCAGGCCGTCCAGGTTCACACCCGCCATGCCCCGCAGCGCTCGTTCGAGTTCATATCCCTCGCCGTCCTCGCCACAAAAGCCGACGATGGCGATCTCGCCAACCCCTAGGGCGACGAGGTTGCTGAGGATCGTGCCCGCCGCGCCGGGCTGGCTCCGCACGTTGACGACGTTGTAAACGGGGAGCCCCGTCTCGATCGATTCCTCCGCCCTGGCCGGGTCGATTTCCAGGTAGCGATCCAGACAGAAGTCACCCACCACGCCGATCCGTAGCCGTGGGTAGCGGGCCGTCATGGCCTCGAAGCGTTCGTAGTTCATGACCGGCCCAATTCGTGATAGAGATTGTGGACGAATACCAGGTTGTCGCATTGCAGGTAGTGCATCGCGCCGCCCATGCGTGAGAAGCTCTTACAGAAGCGGAGGTAATAGGCCGGGTTCGTCTTCGGCGGTTCACCCTGGCTCCAGTCCCAACCGCCGCCGTCTTGGAGATCGACGACCCAGATGCTGTGGCCCCGGACCACGGACCGGCTCCCTTGCAGACGCAGGTTGTTGACACAACTCAGGCTCTTCTCGAACACCTGGGGTCCCATGATGGCCGAGCCGACCGAAAGGACGACTCCGCCGTCCAGCCCCTCGACCGAGCCGCCGAACAGCTTGAAGTCCCACTCGGCCGCGCGGCCCAGGACCGCGCCGTTGAAGATGGGGTGATTGGCGATGATGTCGTAGCCGATGCCGGGGTGGACCGTCACGGGCACGTCGCAGCGGTAGGCCCGGGCCAGAATCGAGGCTTGCTTCCAGCGATGCGTTACGCTCATTCGGCCAGCGGACCACGCTTGCTGCTGCATGGCCCGCAACAGGTCAGCCCGCGCGGCGGTCAGCGGATGCGCCGGTTCCGATGCAATCTTCGCAGCCAACTCTTCCGGGGCTGGCAAGGTTGCTCCGTCCTCGCAAATGAATCGCCCCAACGCCCGGCCATAGCCAAGCCCATCAAGGGCGCCGGCCATGAGGGCGAGGTGGATGTTGGAGGCCGTCTCATGCCACGTCCCGAAGGTGCCCGAGGCGATATTCACTTCGACGCTTTCCGTCGAAGCGCCAAACCAGGCATACTCCCAGTCGTGAATGGTGCCGGCTCCGTTGGTGGCCAGGTGGGTGAGCCAGCCGCGCTCCATCATGCGTCCCAAAATCCGGACGGCACCGTTGCGGAGCAAGTGCGCCCCGTAGATCAGCATCACGCTCGCACCGCGAGCGCGGGCCTGCCGGATTCGGTCGGCACACTCCCGAACCTTCGCCGCGAGCTGCGCTTGGCAGGGGCGCGCCGGTGCGTCGGGATCAACCACGATTTGCTCGACGCGGCTCAGGCTCTGCCGCCGTGCCAGAGGGAGCACCCGTAGCCGCGCCAGGTCAAGCGGTTGGACCTTCATGGGGTTCTCCTCGAATCGGATCCAATGCCCAGCAGGTAATCGACCAGGGCAACGGCATCGCGGTAATCGGGGATGACGACATGGGCGCCGACCGCCAGCAGACGCTCGCGTTTCCAGGGATCGAAGCGGCCCGAGCCATTATTGGCCTCGTCGCTGGCGACGGCCACGGCCAGACCGCCGATTTGCCGGGTGTTCTCGATCTCGACATAGCCGTCGCCGAAGGCCAGCAACTGCTCGCCCCCAATGTTGTGACTGCTCAGGATGCGGTCGATGACGATCTTCTTCGAGAAGCGTTTGTAGTCGTCCTGAGCACCGTAGATGTGCGGTCCGAAATAGCGGCTCACGTCGAGCAAGTCGGCTTCTTTCTTGACGGCGTATTCATCGGTCCCGCTGGCGAGGTAAAGTTGCAGGCCGCGATTCTGCAAGTGCTCCAGCAGTGGCCGCACAGAATGGACCAGCAGTTCGTCGGGGCGGATCTGGCTTGCGGCCAGGCCCTGCGTGCGATGGCAAATCCGTTCCTCCAGGCGGCGCAGGTATTCATGCTTGTACCACAAGGGGTCGCGTGGCTCGCCGCCGCGCTCGCGGATACGCTCGGCCAACTGCATCATCTGGTAGATCGTCTGCTTGCCGTTGAGCCGCATGATGTCATCGAGCACCAAGCGGCTCACGTCGACCTCGCTCTCGCCTGGAAGCCGCGGCAACATCTCGACGAACAAGGGAACCATCACCTCGGGCCAGCCCTGCCGAATCAGCGACAAAGTGCCGTCAAAATCAAAGAGGACATGGGTGATCCCGGGCCGCTGGCCAAAGGCGGGCCCCAGTTCCACCATGCCCGTGAACACCGGTAAATCGTCAGGTGTCTGAACCATACTCGCTATCTCCTCGCTCATGCGATTTGTTCCATGAAGGCGTAGCAGACCATGTGCAAGATGTGCATCTGCACGTCCTCGACGCGGCCGTAGTGCGTGTCATCGATGACGATCACCTGCCCAGGTCGGTGGCAAAGTGCGAGGCATTGGCCGCGTTGCCACCATTGCCGATGGCGAAGATCTGACGGTCCTGCCGCCACGCCTCACGCACGGTCTCGATGAGCCGGGCGATGCCGTCCACGGGGATGGAGTCGAGCGCTCGGTGTTGCGCGGCCATGTAGTTCTGAATCCACTGCTGCATGATCACAAGTCCTAAAAACAGGGGAAGGTAAGGGTGGGTTTTAAGATCGGTTCTCGTTACCGGCTCGCTTTGAGAACAGGAGCGGTTGTTAAACCGCCAAGTTCGTTGACGTCATGGCTTCTCGCCCAGGAACTCCGTGCAGACGCCGCACATCTTTCGATACGCACCTTGGGCTCTCTGTGTCTGGCTGTCCGGAATCGTAGACGGTCGACGGTATGCTGTCAAGCGGCGGGAAGAAAGAGTTTTCGGGACCCGAGAGCTGACAAACGCGTCGTCCATGTAGCAAGCTGAACATCGTTTTGGCGGCCCACCACGCCACGGGGCCGCCTTCCCCGTGCAACGCCCGCCGCCGGCAAACCAACTGCTACTGACGAGCCATACCCCCGTTCGCCGCCGGGAAATCCATGATTCTGTATCGTACGGCACCTCGAAGACGCCCGCTGACCCCGCTTCGGCTTTCGCACTTGGGCAGTCGCTTGTAATTGGTACAGAAGTGTCCGACCGAATCAAACACTGATAGGAATTACTGATGGACTGATAAAAAAAGACATGCGGTAAGAAAATTACCTGCTGATCCTTCCCGGTTGGCGACGGTTCTCACCAGGCATCTTGTACAGTGCATCCCCCAGGTCCTTTCTGGCTTCATCGGCTATTCCATCCAACTTTTCAACCATATCAGGATGGTATGGTAAAAGATCATTTCTTTCACCCGGGTCCAGTCGTAAATCGTACAATGCTTAGTGTCCGGCGAATGCCTCGTTCCATTGCTCTACAAGTCCCTGCCAGCGTTCACGGTCAAAATCGTCGGGCCGATCGTAATCCTGGTTCTCCAGCAGGTCCTCGAAAGTCACGTTGCCCGCGGGAATCCCGCCCTCCGGGATATCCGCCCCGGCGGTCCAGGCAATGGCGTTCAGCACTTGGCGGCGGAACATGGGATGGCCCCAGTTCCAATGCCAATGGCCGCCCGTGAAGCCAAAGCTGCGGCCGCCATTTTCCCGTGCATAGGCCCACGCCATATGCTGGATCTCGCCCCGTTCGAGGACCGCCGCGCGCACGTGCGGGTTGCTGCCGAACGTCCCGCCGCGGTTCAGCGTTTCTTTCGGGGGATGGGCGCTCAAGATAGGCGTGATGCCCTCCATGCGCTCGCGGAACCGCATGTGGTAGTACCATTCATCGTTGATGGTATAGGGCTCGACCCCGTTGTTGATAGGATGATCCCCGAGTTCGGGATCCTTCATAATCCAATGGGGGTTCACGGACCAGTTGGGCTCCTTGTTTCCCCCAAGCCATTCCACCCATTCGTCATCCGCTTCGCCCGAGGGGAAAGCCCAGTGAATGATCACAAAACCGATGCCGTCATCGATCATTGCTTCGAGTTGATCGAGGTGAGGCAACGCGGGATGGCCACGTCCGCCATCGGAAAAGATGACGATGGAATCGGCGCCATCAAAGGCGTCGGGGTCGTCCGGCCAACCATTTCGGAAGACCTCCGAGGTGACGCCGTCATGGT
>REEF01001045.1 GCA_007695205.1 Planctomycetaceae bacterium | reverse complement strand
GCGAACACGATGAATCGTGAACTCCAAGAAAGACGACTCCTGCCGGCTTCGCGCGAGCTTGCTGTTCGCGGCATTAGCGAACGGCTGCGATGGCCCATTGTCGGCACAGGTCGGCGATGCTCGGCTCGTCTTTCAATTGTCGCGTTTCGATGCCTCCCGCCAGCAACGGGCCGGCGGCTGCCGCGAATTCGAATTCCTCATAAATGCTCAGGATGGCTGTGACGGCGAAGCCTTGGCGCTGCAGGTTTTGCAAGGCGATGACATGGCGATCGTTGACCGACGGCAAGATGGCGACCACGGTGGCATCGCGGGGCATGCGTCCGGTCGTTTCGAGCAACAGTTCTGGTAGCTGCAAGCCGTCGGTCAATTCCAGGCGAGCCAGGGTTTCGAAGATCCGCGTCAATTGCTCCGGGCCTCGACGAGTTTCGACCATCACGGGTCGCAAGCGATCGCTGGCTTCGGACATGCTGGCGGCTCGCCGAGCCGCGTCGCGGGTGCGCAAGTCATAATCCCAGCCCTCGACGCGGATTCGATCTGCCGCATCGCGGCCGTTGGTCACCAGTCCGATCTGTTGGCCCAGTTCGTAAACGGCGTTGGCTAGCGAAGCCGCTGCCGTCACGCCCAACTCGCTGCGCACCGGTTCATGGCGCGGATCGTGCGAGTCCCGATGAAAGTCCAACAGCAGGGTGATCCCCGCGACCGTCGACGGCTCGTAGACCTTGCTGTGCAGCACGCCGGTTCGCGCGGTGGCTTTCCAATGGACGCGGTTCAGTGGATCGCCCGGAAGATACCGCCGCACTCCCGCGATACGAGTCGGGTCTTCGTACAGCCGATACGACATCCGCACCTCGCCGATCGGTCGCCGGGATGCGATATCAAAGTTTTCCAACGACACGACTTTGGGCATCACCAGCAGGAAATGCGGTTCGCTCAACACGCGATAACGGCGGTGGAAGCCAAACAGATCGCCCGTTTCCACCACCAGTGGTCCCAACTGGTAGTAACCTCGCCGATGGCACTGCAGTTGGTACCGCAACCATCGTTGCCCTCCGCCGCGCAACATCGTCAGTTGGACACGACGCCCCAGCACTCGCAGGTTCGGCGGCTCGTGGATCAGTGCGCTGCGTGGCAGCAGATCTTCCAGCAGCAGCCAGGCAATCGGGATACGCCCGAGGTTCTCGACCCGTACCACCACGGCTACCGTGTCGCCGACTTCGGCTGTCAATCGATTACACTCCCGCTGAGCAGCCAAGCTGTCCGACCATTGCTGAGTCAACCAGCGGCTGGCCAGCAAAACCGCCAACAGCGCGTACATGGCGTAAGCCAACAGCCCAAAGTCGAAAATCAGGGCCAAAATCAGAATCAGAACCGCTGCGACAAGCCAGTTCAACACATCAATACACCGGATCCTGATCGTCGAAAGGCAGTTTCAGTTGAGGGTCGTATCGCCGGGCATCCGGATTCAATTCCTTGAACAGCATGCTGGGTTGGATATCTTGGTTATGCTGGTATTTGTCGCTGCTGTACGCTTCGAATTCGCCTTCCAACTGGTGGTAAAAGATCTGGCAGATCGCGACGCGTGGGTAGATTCGGACCGGCTGGACAGCGAAGATCTCCAGGGTCCAGTAGCCGCAGAAACCCACATCACCAAAGCCGGCGGTCACATGGACAAACAGGCCCAACCTGCCGATGGAGGATCGGCCTTCGATCATCGGCACCAGCGAGTGCGTCTCCGTGCGTTCGACGGTCCGGCCGAGGTACAATTGGCTCGGGTTGAGAACCAAGCCATCTTCCGGAATCTTGATTCGCCGCACGCGATTCTGTTGCCGCATATCCAGCACCACTTCTTCGTAGGTCAGCAGCTCGTCGTGAAGCGTCAGGTTGTAGCTGTTCGGATTCAGATTGGCTGGGTCAAAAGGCTCGATGACGATGCTTCCACCCAGATTTTGCTGGATCTCTACGCCCGATAGTATCATGGCCCTGCACTCGCTGGCTCGTGGTTGTGCTCCCGCAACAGGTTGCAATTCTGGGCCTGCTGTCCCCCGCATGTCAAGTACGGAAGACGATGGCACCCATGCGGGCGGGCTCGATTCCGCGCAGCTTGACAATTTGGACACCCCTTTTTAGACTCTGGTTTGTTAGGTGGATCTTCACTGAATCGCCGAGAATTGTGGCAGGTGGAACAAGAAACAGGCAAAGCTCGTGCAGGAAAATTGCTACGATCCGAGATATCTCGAGGGAATCCGTTGGTTCAACGAAGAAAATTTTTTCCAAGCGCACGAGGTTTGGGAAGATCTCTGGATGGAGTGTCGCGATCCATCGCGCACGTTTTATCAAGGCCTGATTCAGGTGGCCGTGTGCCTGCATCACTTTGGCCGCCGCAACACTCGCGGTGCCAGAAAGCTTTACCACAGCAGCCGGCGACATCTGGAGCCATTCTGCCCAAGGCACGAGGGTTTGGATCTGGCCAAATTGTTGGACGATCTGGAGTCTTGCTGCCGTGAACTCGTCGGTAGCGACGAGCACTTTCCCCAAAACCGGTTGAACCCGCAGATGCTTCCAAAGATCCATGTGTCGTAGTAGGACGGATTGCCAATCCGTCCCACGGCAGAGGTAGGAAGGATTGGCAATCCGTCCCACGGCAGTAGTAGGACGGATTGGCAATCCGTCCCACGCTTTATGCAACCATGGGGCGAAGACCCTCCACCTATGGAAAATGCCGAGCAAATGAATGAGGGGCCATGGTGCCATCCTAGGCCACGGTTTTTGAGACCGCAATCTTGCGAATCCGATGATTTGGGATTAGCATGAAGGGATATCAACTGTCCGAGGATCGCCGGTTGCTTCGCCCACATTGCGGCACCAACTCATTTCAAGGGGGAACACAATCATGGCCGGGAGGCTTTTTCGCGGTGCGATTGCATTAACATTGTTGGCTTGGGGCGCCTCGACGGCGTCTGCCCAAGACACGCTTCTCACAGAATTGTACGGGCAAGGAGTCCACTCGTTTTTCGCGGGAGATTCCGAAAAGGCTCATGAATTGTTCTCGATGGCCATCGATCAAGGTAGCCGAGACCCACGGCTATTCTACTTTCGGGGGCTTGCCTATCATCGGCTCGGACGTCCGGAGGAGGGGATCGAGGACTTCAAACGAGGTGCCGAACTAGAAGCGGCTGGCGAGGCGATTCAGATCGATGTCGGTGCTTCTTTGCAGCGAGTCCAGGGGCCGACTCGATTGGCTTTGGAGAACTACCGCTATCAAGCGCGTTTGACGGCTCATGTCGACGATGTCCAACTTCGTCAGCAACGTTACGAGGAGTTTCGATCGGACGAGCCTCGAGTCATCCGCCGCCCGGACGCTGGCGCGGCGCCGGTCGAGCTTCCCGCGGTTCCTGAGGACGATCCTACTGACCCGTTTGCCGCCGATCCCGCTGTGGACGCTGTCCCGGCGGTTCCTGAAGAAGAGCCAGCCATGGAGCCGGCTGACGAGGTGGATTTCCCTGAGCCCACGGACCCAGGTGATCCGTTTGCAGATCCGGCCGAACCCGTCGAGGTTCCCACTGACGATGCCGCGCCCGTCGACGAAGGACCGGCCGAGCCATTTGGTGCTCCCGCAGCCCCTGAGGACGATCCGTTCGGTGCACCGATGATCCCCGGGGGGGATTTGTTCGAAGTCCCTGACGCTGCGGCCGATCCTGCGGCTGACCTGTTCGATGCATCCGATATGCCTGCTGACGCTGATTTGTTTGATACGCCGATGGAAGACGATGCGGATCCCGAACCTGCGGATACGGACCCGTTTGGTGGTCCGCCCGCCGATGCAGACCCATTCGGCGCTCCGGCTCCGGGGGCTCCTGCCGCCGACCCGTTTGGTGCGCCAGCCGCGGATCCGTTCGGTGACGAGGCTCCTGAAACGGACGACCCAGCCGATGATCTAGAACCGGACGCGGCCGCCGATCCCTTTGGTGCCGCTCCGATGGCACCCGAGGCCCCGCCGGCTGCTGACGAACCCTTCGGAGCGCCTGCTGGTGATCCGTTTGGTGCGCCTGCGACGGATGACCTCGATCCCGAGGCCGTCGATCCGACGGATGATCTCGATCCCGACGCGGACGCCGATCCGTTCGGTGCCCCCGCTCCGATGGCGCCCGATGGGGCCCCGGCCGCCGATCCCTTTGGCGCGCCTGCTGGCGATCCGTTTGGTGCGCCTGCGGCGGATGACCTCGATCCCGAGCCCGCCGATCCGACGGATGATCTCGATCCCGACGCGGACGCCGATCCGTTCGGTGCCCCCGCTCCG